>JAUSDP010000050.1 GCA_030650605.1 bacterium | reverse complement strand
GCCGATCCGCATGGCGGCGTCGGGCTCATAGTCGGCAAACGCCGCGTACGCCGCGTCCGCGTCCCGGATGAGCCGGTTCCGCGACCAGTTCCAGACCTCCAGCAGCGCGGCGTCCTCCCCGCCGCCAGCCGCTTCCAGGTCCTCCATGTCCTCGCTGCTGGTTGCCCGCCGGGCGCGCTGGAGCGAGTACCCGTAGCTGTCGCCGAACTCCCGCAGCCGTTCCTCGGCGTTCCATTTGCCCGACAGCCCCAGGGCGCGTTTGCAGAGTGCGTGCAACGTGGCGCAGTACTCGATCTCGCCCTCGTACAGCTCAATGCCCGCCTGCTCCGTCAGCCCCGCCAGTACCCGGCGCCGCGCCTCATCACAGGCGGCGACCGTGTAACTCACGAACGCGATCCCCCGCGGATCCGCGCCGCGAAGCACCTGGTCCACAATCCACCGCACGCCGCGGAAGGTCTTGCCGGTCATGTGCCAGGGGGACCGTAGCATCGTACTGCGTTCACCTCAGACATTTGGCATCACCCCTTTCCTCGCGCCCCAACGGCGCTGGCAGCAAACCTAGCAGACCTATCGTAAACGTAACAACAGTCCGTGCCTGTACACCCGCATGATAGGCGCTAGGCGTGCTAGGCCACGCGCATGTGCGCACATGAGAGAGGGCCTATCAGACCTAGCGGCGTAGCAAGCCCCTTTTTCGTGGCTAATAGTTGTTACGTTAACGCTAGGTCTGCTAGGTTTACAGGGCGTCATCAGCTACCTCGCGGGCTTCCGTCTCGGTCGGGGCCGGTATCCGCCAGCAGTGCGCCTGCCCTTTGGCCGTCCGCAGATTAGCGGGCGCGCCCCCGTGGCGCCGGACCACGCTCCAGAGCGCGTCCGCAGTCAAGCCGCGGTCGAGGTTGTTCATCGCCAGCCACTTCCGCAGCACCCGGCCGCGGAAGTAGTACTGGCCGTCCAGCAGCGCCAGGCGGTCGTCATACACGCCGGCCTTGTCGTCCGCGTGGCGCGCGTCTCGCAGGAACAGCAGCACGGCATCCCAGGCGGCGCCGGCCTCGCCGGCATCGGTGGGCGCTTCCTCTCGCACGGTCATCCGCTTCAGAGCCGGCTCCAGGAACTCGCGCTCCCAGGTAGCCTGCGGGGAGAGTGGCTTGCCGTCCTGGCCGATGGCACCGGGAAAAACGGGCACGAAGGACAGCTCACTGATGCAGCGGAGCTTGAACCGTTTGAACTCCGCGAGATCGATCAGCGCGAGTTCCAGCTCGCGCCCGCACGGGTGTGAGACGAAGCGCGGCGGGTCGGTGCCGATCCGAACCAGTGGCTCGATGGAGGTGAACGCCTCGGGGTCCCGCGCCGCCGCCCCAACGCGCCAGTCAGTGGCCTCCTCGGGCTCGTAGCGCGCGACCGAATGCGCGATCCGGTGGACCTCGTCATCGAGCAGTGGCGGGCGGCAGCGCTGCAGGTTGACCACCCGGAGCGCGGCCTCGATGGCCTCCGCCCCCAGCCCCCCGCGCCGCATCCGGCCCGCCTGGCTGGTCAGCGCGGAATTCCGCTCGCCCTCGGCAATCGGCGCTTCCGGGTCGGTGCCATGCCGTTTCGGAGGCGCCTCTCGCAGCAGTGCCAGCAGCCACGCAGGCGCCGGAGCTAACTCCACCTGCCCGGGGCTGCTGGAGGACTCCCACGCGTAGGGGCGCCCGCTGCCGTGCCGTGACGGCGGCGCCACGATGTAGCCGCCGTCACCCTTGACCTCCAGGCCCGGCGCCAGCGCGCCCGCTCCGGTGCGGTTCGGCACCTGGAACCCGGGGAGCGAGAAGAGCAGGTGCCGTCCCCCCCCGCCGGTAAGCGCCTCCACCGTCTCGAACAGGCGGCCGTGCCGGTGTTCCAGATCGGCGAGGCTGTCGTCACCGCCATGCCGTGGGTCCACGTCCAGCGCGAACCATCCGGCGCGGCTGCCGGTCACCAGGCCGATGTTGGCAGCGGGCCACCGCGCCCACCACCGTGCGATCACCTCGGGGTCCGTGCTGGCGCTGATTGCCCCGGAGCGCAGGTCCTCCGGGTGC
>JAUSDP010000045.1 GCA_030650605.1 bacterium | reverse complement strand
TGTAATGCGAAATCTCAATTGATATAGTTTTGCGAAATCTGAACTGAAACAATCTCAAACATTTTTTGTGTCCTTTAATTAACTACTCTTTGTCATTGCGAGCGATCCGCCAGCTGGCGGACTCCTCGCAATGACAGAATTTTGTATCATCTGAGACTTCGTTTATGTGTATCTTTTTAGATTTCGTGTAACATTACCACAACATATTGACAATTTAACCATTTTTGCCATACAGTTAGAATAGATCTCAATGGAAAATAATTCTTCAAAAAAAATCTGGACAATAATGGCTGTAGTTATAGTTGCAATTATTGCAGGTGGTGTCCTCTATTATCTTTTCCTTAAATCCCCTGATTCTTTAGGAATAAAAGATACCAAAAATATGCTAACTAAATACCCTCAATTTATTAAAAAAACTTCAGTTCAGCAACAAATTCAAGGTATTGTTCAGGCTATTAATGGAAATAGCTGGACCTTAGGAATCAATGGTCAAACTATTACAGTAACTAATGAAGGTAAAAATCAGATACATTACAGTAGATTTGAAAAACCTGCTACAGGCAGTGCCCAAACTATCGTACCCAAAGCAATTACAGCTGAAGAAGTACAAATCGGAGATATGGTCTCTATTACCAGATCAACTGACTGGCAAACAGGTAAATCTCTTATTCTAAGTATCTCTGTTTTACCTCAAAAATGATTTTGCCTAATCAAATATGGTACAATATAGGCTAGGTATTAAATTACTACAAGCCTATGAGTAATGCAGAAGACGAGCAGAGTCTTTTACTGGAATCAAATCTTGCAGAAATCAGCCTAGGTAAACCTGGAGAATTGCTTGCTCAAGAAAAAGGCAGAGCAAGATGGGATGGGGTAGAAAAGATAGCAAAAAAAGTAGTGTTAGGGATAATTGTGTTAGGAATAGCAGGACCATTACTTACAGCCTGTGGAGAAGACTCTATTGCTAATAAACTTCCTCTTGCACCTATTCCTGGTTCAGTTAATAAAACTGCAGTAGCAGCTACTCAGGAAGCACTTCCCCATGGTGGACCAATTGTAATATATCCTGATGCATCTTTTACCCCTAAACCACAAGAAACAGCCACCCCTCTTCCTACTCCTGATATTAAGCATACCCAACCTGCTGATACTAAAATAGTAGTTTTAACTGAAAAAACAACTCCAGCCCTAAAAACAACCTTTGTG
>JAUSDP010000040.1 GCA_030650605.1 bacterium | reverse complement strand
AGGAAGGAAATGTTCGAAGTTGAAAGTCTTTACCTTCACTCCATAACCCTTTTTCTCCCATTCTATTGCTACATTCTTGGCATATTGTGAAGGCCCACCTATCGCCGGAGGGTAAATGCCTGTCGCTATAAGTATTCGCATCTTATTCATCTTACCTGCCCCGCCGTGGCGGGGTCAAAAATCTCTTCTTTGATCCTCTTGACGATCAAATCCCAATCATATTTCTTTCTGACCATGTTTAGAGCATTTTTCTTAATCATCTCTCTCAAATCATCGTCCTCTATTAGCCTTTTGACTTGTTTAGCAATACTCTCCGGATTTTTAACTTCACAAAAGAGACCCGTCTCACCGTCTTTTAGAAAATCTGGGATTCCTCCGACTCGTGTAGCAACGACTGGTAACCCGGCCGCCATGGCTTCAATGAAAGAGATACCCATACCTTCCGAGAGTGATGGCCGTACGAAAATATCTGCGTAATGCAAATATGTTGGAATTTCATCTCGAGATACAAAGCCCACAAACTCTACGGGCAAACCGGTGGCTAGTAGTTTCAGTTCTGACTCAAGTGGACCGACACCGAGAATTCTCAATTTCACATTAGGCAACAACTTCAGAGCATTAATAAGATCTTTTATTCCATTTTTCTCTACTAAACGAGAGGTAGTAATTAATGTCACTACACTTCTATTCAACACTCGGTGTTGAATATTTTCAAATTTTTTGACATCTACTCCATTTGGAATAACAAAACCATGACCTTTATATCCTAATCTTTCGGCACGACAAAGCAAGTGGGTACTGATTGTAGTCAGATAATCGCTACGCCATAAAGCCATTCGCCAAGAGATATCGATTAATCCTCCCCACTTAAATTTCAAATATCTTTCGGAATCTCCTTCCTGAAGAGTCAGGATCATAGGTACTTTCTTTCTACCTATCATACCTCTCAGAATATTAACTATATAAGCCGCCCCACTCGAAAATGTGACCATAATTCCCCAAAAAGCAATGTAGTTTCTTTTCTTATGAAGTTTCCAAGTTTTGATAGCTGCCACATACGGAAGAAATAATTTGTCTAAAATGGGCACTCCAATTCCGATCCTATATACCCTCACAGCTCCGACTTCTTCAACAGAAGGTAAGTCTTTTCTTAATTTAGCAGTGATTAGATCGAATTCAAATTCACCAGACAGACGATCCGTAATTTCCTTCACAGCAACTTCTGCACCACCGACGAAAGGAAAATAACTTGTCGTAAATATGAGAATGCGTTTACTTGTAGTGAGCACCATCGAACTATTGGGCATCGAGAATTTTTTTGAGCTCTTCTTGACTTGGCCCTTTTCTAATTTCCGCATCGACCGCCGTAGCTTTTAGCGTAGGCTGGGGTTTGGATTGCATTTGAGGTAGTGGTGTTTGAATTTTAGACTGATTCCCCACTACAGCATTGAGTGCATCCCTCAAATCAGACACGCGTTTGACATCTGGTTTACGTTGATTATTTTGCTCTTCGTTTATTTTCTTCAAAGATATAGGTTGCGGTGGTTTCAACGTTCTGGTATCAACTACTTTCGGCTCGTGCTTGGGAATAAAAGGTTTAGGTTGTTGAATAATGGGTTTGGAAGGAACAGATGTAAGCGAAGCAGATTTGGTAGTAATAGTCTTACCTTCCTCATGCCAATCGGTAATATGCTTCTCAACTTCACTTCTAGGTTTGGCAAAAACTTTGCGGGAATTATCAATTATTTCCTTCACATACGAAGATCTTGGTTGTTGAATCGGTGGTAAGGTAGTAGCAGAGAATGGCTGGGATGATACCGAATCAATCATCAATTTGAGATAAATCTGACGTAATCCAAGATTGACCAAATCTTCAACCATAAAGGTTGGGGCAAATTCTTTCTCTAAAACATCAGCATCATAAGCCCCCACACGAAAAACTATCATAGTGCCTACGTTGCCGAAAACAGCCTCTCGAACCTCTTCATCCATTTGTTCAATATACTGATGAGCCATAGTAAGATTTAGTTTATACTTACGAGCTTCGGATAGAATATCAGCAAAAGATTTATCAGCAAAAGACTGAAACTCGTCTACAAAGAGATAGAACGGGGGCAATTTGGATAAAGAGTGAGCCTTTTCATCTGCACGAGACATGGCCGCAAGATAAATTTTGGTAATAAGCATTGAACCAAGAAGGCGCGCATTACTCTCACCCACACGTCCTTTAGACAAGTTTACAATCATAATCTTTTTCTCATCCATGATCTGACGAAGGTTGAAACTGGACTTCGGCTGACCGATGATATTTCTAATTAAAGGATTTGAGGTAAATTGCCCAATCTTATTTTGAATCGCTGGAATTGCTTCCGCCGCAAATCGTTCTGTATAACCTGCATATTCCTTGGTCCAATAAGCTTTTACGGAAGGATCAGTAATATTGGCTATAACCTTGTTACGATATTCCTTGTCTGCAAGCATTTTGTTTATACCGAGCATGGTTGCTCCAGGATATTCCAAAAGTGCCAAGATAGTATTCTGTAAAATATATTGCATTCGATCTGAAAAACTTTCTTCACCGAACAGTTTTTCGAAGGCGCTCATAAGTCCGCTGACCACCAAGTGCCTCTTTTCCGATCCCACATCTTCCATAACGTTGAAAGATACCGGGTGATCAATATCATACGGAGCGAAATAGAGAACATCCTTAATACGTTCTTCAGGCACATACTCCAAAAGCTTTTCAGCAGTACCGCCGTGAGGGTCTAGAAAGGCTACACCATTACCACTCTGAATGTCTTGAATTGCCATATTCTCAAGGAGAGTAGACTTACCCATACCTGTCTTGCCGATGACATAGACATGCTTAGAGCGATCTTCGGCCTTAATACCAAAAGGCTTACGCTCATGACGTGCGTCCGTTTCAGCAAAAAATGTTACTTTATCTGGATCAAATTCTGCCATTTTGTTATTTATTATACCTTACTTCACTCTTTCGGAGCTACGCAGAGCAAGACAACAAAACAACACCATTTTATTGCAAACTATCAAAAAATACTTTAGAATACACGAAGTCTGTTCTTCAAATCTTCAAAAGAATAAGAAAGGAATCAAGATGATAAAATTTCCACTTAAAAGAGCCGCGACACTACTTAAACGTGCATGGCGTATTTATGTTATGCCACCCAAAGAGACTAGAGTCTACCTTGACTATAAACAGTTACCAGTCATATCAACGAAACTGGCAAATGCTAGAACCGCGTTAGAACCAAAACAGGTAACGGTGGATCATGCTCGTATGTTAGCGTATGTAAGTTGCATGAAGGGGCAGAAGTTGCAAGAATTTTCTTTTGCTCAAAATAACTTAATCCTAACTAACGAATGGCTATTCACCGAGCAGTGCGTGGAGTGTGACTTCTGGAATGGTCTGATCTTGCTTACTACCACTAATTTCAAGCGAGGAAATGATCAAAAAAGTCATCTGTGGGTATTTGATCCAGTAACCGGAACTGTAGTCTCTAAAATAGACACGCAAGGTGAATGGTCAAAAGTAATTGTCGTAGATGATGAGAAACGCATAGCTTTTGTTTCCAACTGGCACAGTAATGATATATCGGTCATTGATCTTTCCGATATAACTCATCCCAAAGTAATACAGAAAGTCTCATGTGCTGAAGCGCCAAGAGGAATGGTCATCAGGCCGGACGGAACGTTAATCGCCACCAGTTTCTACGGACGTGGAATATTTGCAATCGCCAAGAGTGGCAAGGACTATCAGATAACCAGACGATCTGCTCAGTTTGACCCAACCGGATATGGCGGTAATATGCGAGATATTCTATTCAGTCCAGATAAGAAGACAGTGTGCGTGTCCAACCTAGGACGAAACATGGTGCATTGGTACGACGCCCAAACACTTGAACTTATCGAAAGTCTATCTACGCCTAGACAACCTAACTCCATGCGGTTCATGAAGATATTAACTCCAACTATTGGGGTGTCATGCCGTAAAGATAATCTTATATTCTTCTTTGACGAAGGCACAAAAAAGCCGATAGGTGTCTCAGCTAAAACTGAGAAACTACCTACCGGCCTTACCGCTGTCGAAAATGGCTTTATTGTCACTAATTTCGACAACAATAGCATCGAGCTGCACAGGGTCAGATACCGTTAAGGTATCTGACCCTTAGTTTTTTCTGATTGTACAACTCGTTAGAAGTTTCTAGACAAGAAACGGAACCGTTGTCGATTCTAAACATCCGTTTATTATCAATCGGAATATCCATGACCCAACATATCACCATCTTTATTACATCTACATGACTAACTAAAAAGATGTTGTCTCCATCCCTTAGCTCAATCTGTTCCAAAACAAGCTTTACAGCACGTTGCTGAACTTCTACAAACGATTCTCCGCCCGGAAATTTTAGTGTTGAGGGTCGCTCCATCCACCGCCGATATTCTGCTGGGTAAAGTTTCTTAATATCTTGCGGAAATTTACCTTCGAAATCTCCGTAATCAACCTCGTCCAAATCATGATTTATGATCACGTCGGTGTTGGAAAGAAGCTCAGAAAGCAAATTGGCAGTTTGTTTGCAACGTAGTGAGCTACTGCATATTATCTTGAGTCTAGAGATATTATCGATCAGGCCCATTTTCGCAAGCGCGTCTCGATACTTCGATACTGATTCATCTAATATTGGGAGATCATTTGATCTTCCCATATATCTACCACTGCGATTATACTCGGTAGGTAAATGTCTCAAAAGATAGACTAACATTTTATTCTCCTTTCGCTTACTTTACGCAGGAAATCTACAACTGAATCAACCTGCGTGGTTAATGGCAATGTCCCATCCACAATCAACATTGGTAGATTCAATCCATCAAAACTATCCGATGATTGCACAAAATCCGCAAAGTCCTCTGTAGTAAGAGGATGTTGTCCAGCTTGGTATCTTGAGGCAACCCTACGATATACCTCGTCTGTGGGAAGGTATATCTCAACTATCGCAATCACAAATGGATAATCTGCTATCTCGGAGAGATGATACCCTCTAACATTGATATTTTCCAGAGTGAGTCGAAATAGTTCTAACTTCCGCCACGGCTGTTCCCAGATCACTTGGCCACCAACAGATAATTCTTCGCAAGCTGAGGACAGTAAAAATCTGTATATCAGTTTCTTGAGCGGCAAATCCTTAGGACGAGTAATACAGAACCTAGTAAACTCTGGGGCATTGACTTCCACCAAGTCAGGATCAAGTCGCTTCGCACCAGATAAATCTGTGAGTCTCACTAATCTATCAACCAATGTACTTTTACCAGAACCTGGTAATCCTCGTATAATCATTAAGAATCCTTTACTTAAGCCCATGGTTCACCTCTCTTGTTTGTTGTCTGTAAAGAACTTTTTCTTCACATAATTTATCATTTAAATAATTTTTGTCAAAAAAGTATTTATTCTGGTAGAAGCGCCGGTGCAGTATATTTATTCCCCGCGTTCCAAAGCATCCATGAAGTTAAACCGACATCATAGGTGGCTTGGATTTGGGCACGGACTTTGTCTGGCCCGTAAGTAGCACCTAGATTAAAGTCTTGGAGCCAGGGCCTCATCTTGGAAGGAGTGGAGGTTGCAATACCATTTTTTATAAACCAAAGTTGTTCCCTCTCGCGGGCACTATTCATTGCAATTTTCACCACTTCATACGGATGTTCCGCTGGATTCGCAAAACCATTCCAAGTAGACGGGTAGTGCGAAGGATAAACCATCGGAGAAACATAATCAAAGTATGGTAGAGTATTTTCCAGCACTTGACCTATATTCATATCACTATCGACGGTAGTAGTCATACCAAAGAGATCGACAGATAGTTTCGCATTAGTATCCTTCATCTCATCATGAAGATATTCAAAAAAGTTTTTAAGCATTTCTGGTTTAGTGGTCGTACCAACAGTCCAAGTATAAGAAGTGTTTTGCATATTACCATCAGACGGGTAACGAACGTAATCATAATTAAACTCATCGAAACCAAGGGTGTAAGCTTCTTTCGAAAGTTCCACAATATAATCCCAGTATGGCCTTGCTCCCACATCTATAAAAGAAAGCCCTTTGTAATCTTTCCAAGCTCCATCATTACTCTTTGTTTTAACTGCCAGTTCTGGAAAAAGTTTGGCATAAGAAGGATCTTGAAAGACAGCAATACGACCAATAACATAAATGTTAGATTTATGAAGCTCTTGTATAAATTCGCGCATATCAGAAACTACACATCCACGACCAATATCCGTCTGAGGAAAATCATTTGGGAACGAGACTATCCCTGTATAATCTTTTATATCTATGACTATCGCGTTAAGCTCCGTAGTATCAATAAGTCCTTTTAAACTCTCACGCCAAGATGGTGTGTCAGTCACACAGGCAGTCATGTAAATTGCTTTAAGTGGTTCGGGAGTATCGAGATGAGTAACTGAAATAATTTGAGGCAAAATTGAAGTCGTCAATATTTCTCCCAGGACAACTTTGGACGAAGATGCGTAGTATGTTGATTTCAGAAAAGATGGTGCAAGAAAAACAAATAGCACAAAACTAATACCGGAAATGGTTATTAAAATAAAACTGCCCCCTGACTTTGACATATTTATAGTGACTCTTCCTGACTAACTTGTTTTAGGGCTCCTTTTTGAGCATTCATTTCTGCTTCTCGATGTTTATGAATTTGACGTCTTTGAGCCTTAGCCTTAAGAGAGAGACGCTTGTCTATGGTGGCCCAGATTAAAAGTAATATTATGGAGAGTCCGGCCACTACTTGAAAAATAGATTCCCAGAGACGAGGAAAACCGAGAAGCGGCAGAAGTGCTATTAGTACACCGATTATAATAATAATCCTATTTTTCGGCATTATTTATTTGTCTTGATTGATATTATACACGCTTTTCAGTATCTCTATATCCTTGCCACTCGAACACAAAAGTTCAATATTTTTCTGCACATTTCCATTAAGCACACTGATACCGCTGACATCATTAGGGAAAGTTTTCTTATAAAGTCTGGCAAAAGTCTCGAAATCTTTGATTAAACAATGTCCCCCGGCACCACGACCATTCTTGTGAATTGGATCAAGATGATAATTAAGTTTAGTTGCCACCATAGGATCAGAGACAAGCGCTTCCTTGATAACTTTCCAATCGGCACCCAGCTTTACCGCCAAGTCATAGGCCATATTGATAAAAATCAGTTTTACATAACCCAAATTGTTGTGCACGTATTTGATAATTTCCGCTTCTTCAGCCAAACATATTTTGGCATAGAAGGATTTAGGCAGTATGCTCAATACTACACGAGCTTTTTCTTGTAAAATCTTATTTTGAATTGGTATCCCGATAATATTTAAACTTGGATTTTTAGCATCAAATAAAGCAGTGCTCTCTGTCAAAAACTCCGGTGAATGTAGCACAAAAATATTAGGATTTTTATTCTGCATGGATTTAGTAGTTCCAGGAACAATGGTGGATTTTATAACCGCGATTTTACCCTTCCCCACTAATGATAGGGCTTCTCTTATTATTGAATCGTCAAATCCGTCTGGAGTGGTGGGAGTAGGCACTGCGATAAAAACAACATCGCAATCTTTTATAGCCTCTTTATTTTTATTATATGGTTTCTCTTTGGCATAGCGGGTAACAGCATACCCGCGCGCCTCAAAATCATCAGCATAATTTTTACCAACGTAGCCCTGACCTATAAATCCTATCTTGATTTTACTCATGTGTGCGCGCACTAGGGGTCGAACCTAGGACCTTTCTTTTCTTCTTCTTAAGCCAGATCTCATGTTTTCTGGCTAATTCATAATTACAATATTCCTTATAATAAACAAGTACGTATGGTTTCTTTTTGGAAGTTGTTTTTAACTTGCCACATTAAAATAACTTTCCCCCTAATACTGAAGTCTTTTTATCTGGTGTAATCAATATGACATTTTCATCACTATCCGGCACGCCAAGAGTTAAAACTTCTGATTTAAAAGGACCAATCATTCTAGGTGGAAAATTCACCACACCTAAAACTAATTTTCCAATTAACTCTTCTTTTGTATAGAGAGTCGTAATCTGAACCGACGAATCTTTAGTTCCAATTTCTGGACCAAAATCTATTTTCAATTTATAGGCAGGTTTTCTAGCTTCTGGGAAATCATCTACTTCGAGTATTTTTCCAACTCGGATGTCTAGTTTTTGAAAATCATCAATTGTTGCCATTTGTTTTTATTATAATTTAATTTTGTGCGCGTGCCAGGGTTCGAACCTGGGACCTTTCGAGTACGGTGCCCCGTACCAAATTTGCTAATTAACTAAATAATAATGTCCTGCGTGCGCGTGCCAGGGTTCGAACCTGGGACCTACCGAGTATCAGTCGATTGCTCTACCAACTGAGCTACACGCGCACGCAAGAAGTTATTAGATCATCTGAACATACATAGCTTAGCAAATTTTGGTACTGGGGTCAGTCGCCCTGGTAGCAGAGCGAAGCTCGCTACGGGGTAAAAATGCTCTACTTCACCCCGCCTAGCTCAGGCGGGGCAAGCTGAGCCCCGCCCGTACCGAACGTCCACCCGGACGAATGTCCATTCGGACGGGATGTTCAGCACGTTCGGGCGGGTATGCACGCAAACGCAGAGCAACTATACCAAAAACACGCTTCTCAAACAAACGAAAAGGCCCGGCAGTGTATGTCCTGCCAGGCCCACAAAAGTCATCCCGATCATCTGCGACCGGGGCATATCAGAGAGTATCCATTTTCATGACGCTCTCCGACTGATTCCAGTGGTATTCTTTTCCCACCAGAATCCACTGCGCACACTTTCTCCCCGGTGATTGGGGAGAAATAAACTATGGGCAGATTGGCATAGTTGTGGACTGCAAACAGAACAAACACTGCCACGATTATACCCAAGACCCACGTAATTTTTTCGTTCATCTTGACACTCCTTCCAATTTTTTGAGCTATCTACTCCTCATTCTATCACACTACTAACAAAAAAGTCAATAGGGCACCTAAAACCCCGCCTTAAGGCGGGGTTTTTTATATCGTTCTCTATTTTGTTCCGTTCGGGTCTTTCCCTCTTGTCAGATTGATTTAGGGACTACAATCATTGTCCATTCCGACATTATATCGAAACATCAACACTATAAGCTGTCCCTATTCGAGACAACGATTTCAAATTGAATTACTCCACGAGCAGCTTCCGCTACCCGTGCCTTGTTACGACTTAGTCCTTGTCATTGAGTTTACCGTAGGCTCACATAAGTGAGATTTTGAGTACTCCCAACTTCCCTGACTTGACGGGCGAATGGATTTGTTAAATTACAAATTTCCGTTCCCACTGCACAGACGGATTTCCCGTATGCAGCGAGCTCAATGCATTGTTTGCTTAAGGGCAAACATCTTTCTTAAACCTGATTTCGTGCGATGCTCATCATTTTTTATCATTTTCATTAGAACACAGAATATCTCAAAATCTTTTTTCTTAGAATTAAATTTGAGACTGTGTTTCTTGAAGAATGGGATAATGACCTTGAGCAGATCGCTTCTATTGTAGACCTCAAATCTGTAACAATTCTGATGATTCGGGCGTGTATCTTTTTGGAAATACACGCTACCGCAACCAAAGAATTCTTTCAGAGCATACAAGATGTTTTTGTCCTTTTCGACAAGCTTGACATAGAACTTAGGTTCGGCGACAACTCGTCGCTTAACTTTCTTTTCTACATCTGCATCACGTATATAGACAGTGAAGCTTCCTTCACCGTCCACAAGGCCCACAATATAATCTGGCGTAAGATTATGCATTGAGAGAGTTCCTTCCCCCGTGATTCGCAAAGCGAATTTTACGGGGTACTATGACTCAGCTGACTTCTGACGCTGCGTCAATTTAATTATATCCCGTTTCAAAACGGAATAACAGCATCAGATCTCCACAGGTCACTTAGTATTCTTTTCCGGGCATCCTTACAAGCTTTTCTATGAGTTTTCCCTACCCTCACCGCCCACTGGTAGGTCAACTGGCTTTTTTGCGTAAGGCTGTCTTTTGCTTTCGGATCCTCCATCCGGCTCCTCGCGGAGACGGACTATCCTTCTGCTACCCCGACGCAATGTCGAGAAGTGGACTTTAACCACTTAGATTACTAAGCTGCTGCGCGCTTTTATTGTGAGTACAAGACTTGAGAACGTATTCACCGCGGTATAGCTGACCCGCGATTACTAGCAATTCCAACTTCATGGGGTCGAGTTTCAGCCCCCAATCCGAACTGACGCCGCTTTTCTTAGGATTAGCTCGGGGTTACCCCGTCGCGACCCGTTGTAGCGGCGATTGTATTATGCGTGTGGCCCAAGATATCTAGGGACATGCTGACCTGGCGTCATCCTCGCCTTCCTCCCCGATTTCAGAAAACTTTGAAATTCAGAAATCCTGATTGAGAGGCTCAACCACTAAGTTAACTTAGTGGTTGAGCCTCTTGGACTTCCAAGTTTGCTGAAATCGGG
>JAUSDP010000036.1 GCA_030650605.1 bacterium | reverse complement strand
GCCGCACCAGTTATCCTAGCGTCACCAGTCTTTATTGGAAAATTCATCGGAATTATCGCATAAGGTACTGTATCCCAAGGAAGTTTCGTGCCGTTTTTTACTGCAAGGAGATCATTTGCATCATAAGCCAAAATTTGTGATTGATAAGGATAAACGTGGTATCCCTTATTGTGGTCAGCCGGGTCAAAGCACATGTGAGTTGTCCCAACATCAACTCCATGAAGAGCTGGATTATCCTGCCCTTGTCCATAACATACCGTTCCTGTTCCCTGCCGTCCGAAATACAGCACTGATCTGCTTCCTTCAGGAAATACCACGCCACGAATAGCCGTCGAAGCGTTGTAGATATTTGACGTTGCCGTTCTATTAACTAGAGGATGGTCTCCAGTGTAGTAAAGCAATGGTATAGGCACTACGGGATTAACCACGCCTATATCAGACAATTTAATTGAATAAGCTGATGGCCCCCATGATGTCCGGTTTGTGATTGAAAGGCAACAATTACCGACAAGTGCATCACCGCCAAGCAGGCCTTGCCATGCGGTAGGGATTTTCGTGATCCATCCGCTCAGGAAGCCCGCTCTGCCGGGTTGTGGTGCGGCGTTGTACTGGAAGAAACCCCTAAAGTCGGTCACATCAGAAAGCGTCAGACCTGATTTCCCTAAGGCAAGACTTTGCGACGGAATTCCGTTGTCATATGCGCAATAAACGTTTGAATAAATCGTGCTACCCTCAACCAAGAGTCCTCCCACAATATTCGCCGCCGCGCAACTGGTGGTTAGAGCGTCGTTAATATGCCCATCTGTGATATCTGCAAATGACTGTAGAACTGTAGCTGTTTTTAAACTCAAGATATTACTACTATTTACAGGAGCAGGGATCGAAATCTCCGCAACGCTTTGAGGACCGGCAAAATCACCATGACCGACGATGAATAAAGAATTCTTCGCCTGATTATACGCCATGACAAGCCCACCGTTCGTAAAATTAGAACCGCCAAATTGTCCGCGAGGCAATCTGAATCCTCCTAGATATTGTAAATCGGGCTGTTGAATAAGGGGTTGAGTGGTAGCAGTAGCTTGCGTCACCTGCGCAAGCTGGGTTTCTGGTTTGATATTATCGAGAGTAAGAAGATTTGGAACGATAACTTTTTGCGAGAAGAGGAAGGCTGCGGCAAGAACTGCGATTGATAATATAACTTTCGAAGTATTGGTTTGCATAGGTTTTATTACTTTAAATTTTTTTCTATCTTTTATATTATAGTTTAGATTGAGAATAATATTACTGTGGATAATTTTACTTAATCAAGAAATGTAAATGGATGGTAAAAATAAGATTTTGGAATTTCAGTTTCAATAATGATATAAAAAAGATATAACATATATAAAGTATGCTAAAGCTATATAAGTTATCCTTATAAAATATACAACCTTTATATCTCTTTACCTATCAGTACCCCATTATGTGTACAGACTTCGCAATTTGACCGCACTCCAGACAAATCGATGAGGCAGGGTTTATTTTTCATTACGAAATAATTGGATAAAATCTTTTGGTTTAAGTATCTCTAATTTTTTATTCTCTTCCATTCTGGCAACTTTCTCTTTCAGAAATTCATTATCCAATGTAATTAAATAACTGCATTGCCCTAACGCACTAGCCAAGATTGGCGTATCTTTTTTAGAAATAATTTTGGCTAGCTTTTTGAGCGCGCTTTTGGATGGATTGAATTCAACTTCAACTCTAGCAACACTCAGCAATAGAAATAGAGTGCTGTATAAATTACTCGGAACTGGATAATAGTGCGGCGCTAAAAAAGCTGGAATCTACAAAAGCAGATGGCTTATCCATAAACTCTCTTGTAAATTTTTGCCCTGCTTTTTTTGCCTCTTTTTTTATCTTACTCCAATTAATTTCGTCAACATTGAAATCCAGCCGCGGTTTTACGGCCTTTTTAAGCAGAATAATTTGAGCCTCTAGGCTGGCAATTTTATTTTTTACCATTGTTACTGTCATATAAAATAGTCTAGCATATTATATCTAAATTGCAAAGTTCTGTATGCCCAAGCATATAATATTATCTCCCTAAGTTGTAAAGCCGTTTTATCTCGGCAGGTGTCAGTCCCGACCCCGACTTTGTCGCGGTCGTGGATCCTCGATTTTGCAATCAAATCGAAGATTTGAACAAAATCGGGACGCGCGGTTGCTTGCCCGTCCGAAGCTTTAGCGAAGGAGGGTACACGCGGACGTCGTCGATGAAGATATTATATCAAATTCAAAATGCCGACTTTTTTGTAGAATTTGTCGAACGATAAAATACCATCTAATTTATAAATTTTAACAGAGGCCGTATTAAAACAATCTATCCATGAAATGCCTTTTTCCTTCCGCGACAAAAAGATTTTATCTGCTTCTTCGCTGACTATTTTTTCCATGGGAAGTTCAATGAAATTTTTCTGCCGCAATGACGTCAAAAATTCTTTCGCTACACTTTGCGATACTTTGTAAGAAAGCACGGTTACGGCCTCCGGAATTGTGAATGGCGTAATAAAAACAACGACATCCGCCAAATCAGCTAACTTTGCCAGAGCTTTCTCATGATTAGAGTCGTCCTCCTTCGCAAGCGCGACAAGAAAATCGGCATCGGCGAGCGCTTTCATTAGTTATGCGTAAAGATAATTATCTAATTTAGAAGACAGGTTTCTTGGGCCTCCATTCAATCTTAACTTAGCTAAATCTTTTAGTGCGCCGAGATGCCCGATAACAGGCAACTTTTTCACTAAAAACCAGCGCAATTCTTCCTCTATATGCGCTTTTTCTTCAAGTAGTTCCTTATATTCTTTTGGAATCAATAATTGTTTCATATATTAATATATATCATCATCTCCCCAAATTGTAAAGCCGTTTTATCTCGGCAGGTGTCAGTCCCGAACCCGACTTTGTCGCGGTCATGGATCCTCGATTTTGCAATCAAATCGAAGATTTGAACAAAATCGGGACGCGCGGTTGCTTGCCTCGCCGAAGCTCGAAGAGCGTAGGAGGGTAGATACGGACATCGCCCCGCCTTGCTCTCGCTACGGCGAGACAGGTCGATTTTTAGTATTATCTTCCGGGTTCCTTACGCCACCACTCTAGAAATTCTCCGGGAGTTAATATCAAAAATGGTAAGTTAAGATTTCGCACTTTGGAGTTGGCGAGATCGCGTTTATCTAAAGTAATTAAATATTCTGTGCCGCTACCCACGGCTCCCGCCAAAATCGGTAAATCACTGGCAGGCACGAATTTACCGAATTTTCTTTCAAATGCTGGGGAAACTTTTGAGCTTGTGATAATCGGGCTAATTTCGGACAAAAGCGTGTAGTAAAGTTTTAACGATTCATGTGATTTCAACAATAAGTTTCTTTCAGCTTCATCTAAAACATACTTACTAGCGTAAATCGCGAGCAATTTTGCTTTGGCTAATCGCATGACGAAAAAAGAGCCACCTTCCTGCGAGTGGGCGGCCGAAAACCAAACATTGGCGTCCAAAAATACCTTAATCACGGCGCTTAAGAATCAAATTGAGCGATTTTTTTAACCTCGGCGAGATTTTATCGGATTTTTTAAATTCTTTTATCCGCTCGTCCGAATAAGTTTCTACTTGGTAATCTTCGCGCATGATAGCCCTAAACCGCTCAAATATTTGGGCTTTTTTAAGCAACTCTTGATAAGTTTTTTGAGGTATCATTACGGTAACCATAATAGCATTGTATCAAACAATAAAATTAAAATCAACGTCCAAAATTATATAACCTCTTAATCTCCTCCCCCGTCAGCACCCTGTTATACACACGAACATCGTCGAGGGGGCCGTCATAATAATTTCTTTTGCTGTTAGGCTCGGTAATTTTGGCATAGCGCAGACTAAATCGCCACTTCCACAGTTGACAAACTAATAGATTTTGATCGCTCAAATCGTTCGCTTTTATCCGCTAGCCTGTCTTTTACATGAAGTTGAATAGCATCTTTAATATTTCCCATCGCTTCCTCATAATTTTTACCTTGCGTATAGCAACCTTGCAATTCCGGGCAAAATGCAAAAAAACCATCTTTATCTTCCTCAATTATCACTGAAAAGTTTAGATATTTCATAGACATAATGTAGCATATCCAATAAAATTTACAAAATCACCTCCCCATATTATAAAGCCGCTTGATCTCATCCCCCGTCAGCACACGGTTGTACACGCGGACATCGTCGTGAGGCCGTTGGAATAACTTCTGGACATCCGATGTCCAAAGATTTAAACTGAGTTAATGAATCCAAAGGCGATAAGCGGTAACATTTATCATCTTCTAAACAGGGGCGTAGATAAACGTAAAATATTTTTGGATAAAGAGGATCATTTGCGTTTTATTCATGATCTCTTTGAGTTTAACGATTCTGACCCTGTATCGGATATTCAATATACTTTTAATAATATATTGGACATCGGACGTCCAAAAGTTAGGGTTGAGAGGAAGCCAAGAAAAATACTGGTGGATATCCTTGCGTTCGTTTTAATGCCTAATCATTATCATCTCTTGGTTATGCCACGGCAAGACAGCGCAGTTTCTCTGTTTATGAAAAAACTCAATATGGGTTACGCAAAATATTTTAATGAAAAATATGATAGGAGCGGCGCCTTATTTCAGGGTAAGTATAAGTGCGTAGCCATTGAGAGAGACACTCATTTTATCCATATCCCCTATTACATCCATTTGAATCCACTGGATCTTAAGTTTCCGGAATGGCGGGAAAGAGAGATTAATAATTATAAAAAAGTTTTTGAATACCTTGAATCATATAGATGGTCGAGTCATCTTGATTATCTCGGGAAAAGTAATTTCCCATCGGTTACAAATAGAAAATTGCTTTTGGATTATTTCGGTGGCGAAAACGGTTATAGAAAGAGTATTTTGGAATGGTTAAAAGAAATTGATCTTGAAGAAAGTGGGACAAAAAGCTTTCTTTTGGAATAACTTTGGGACATCCGATGTCCAAAAGTTGGTCACCGTCCAAGATTATATAACCTTTGTATCTCGGCAGAGGTCAGCGCCCGGTTGCTTGCCCGTCCGAAGCTTTAGCGAAGGAGGGTAGACGCGGACGTTGCCCTTCGACTTCGCTCAGGATAAATCGATTAGGCCGTTGAAATTTATTCCGTATAAAATAGTGGCTTTAATTTCTCTTCGCCCAAATAAGGCGTGGCTTTCCGGTAAATAGATTTGATAGTACCTTTGGCCACCGAACTATGACGCGGCACAACCAATACTTGCTTTTCGGCACCAACCATTCTAGCCAATTTAAAATGGCTTCCTTTTGAATAGGAAACTTTAAAGCCTAATTTTTGAAATATAGAAATAATCTCGTCTCCGGATAAATCGCGAAGTTTGCTAGGCATAGGCCGGGATCTCAAAATTGATGAGCAAAGAAGGGTCTTTTACTATTCCTGATTCTTCCACATTTTCATCATAGAGATAAACTTCGGCCGCTTCCTTAATATTAGAAATTAATTCTTCAAATGTTTTTGCTTGGGTAACAATAGGAAAATCAACTGCCTCGGCAACATAAAAATTGTCGCTCTTAGATATAGAAAATTGCATTATTTTCTTCATAAATACAATATAGCACACTTAATAAAAACTGCAAATGCACTATCTCCCCAAATTATAAAGCCGTTTAATCTCATTCCCCGTCAGCACCCTGTTATAGACGCGGACATCGTCTAATCCTCCAGGATAAAACCCACCAGTGGTGACACTACCAAAAATGAAGTTTGCCGTGCCGTGAAAAATCGTCGTATTGGCAATCGTCCCCGAGCCGTTATTCGTGCCATTGAAATACCAGACCCAATTTCCTGAAACATCTACTGTAACTACGCCGTGTGTCCAGACGCCTTGAGATGGCACTGAATTGCTGTCGATGGATGTCAAATTAACGTTGCCACCATCGGAGCTTTTTTGAAAACGAAGCTTATGGGTCGTCCCCGCCATTCCGACTTCCCACTCTCGTTGATTCCCCGTGGATAGCCATTTAGAGACGATAAAATACTGGGTTGCATCTGGGCCATTGGTCGGTTTTACCCACAACGACACCGAAAACGGAAGGTTGAGTTCGAGCAGCGTGACATCGCCCATCGTCACTTCATCATTCACTCCATCAAAACTCAACCCCTGCCCAATTTTGCCGATGGCGCGGACGGGGCCGTTTTGGAGATAACCCGTATTATTGTTTCCTGAACGGTCTATGACAGCGCTTCCGGTTGAAGTTGCGACCATATCCGGGCCGTTCATTGTCCAATACCCCACCAAACCATTTTTCAAAGAATCATTATTTATTGATGTATTAATTTTCAGCGCCGCCCCGATTTTGTACAGCCTTTTAATCTCATCTGCCGAGAGCGCGCGGTTGTAAACGCGAACATCGTCGATTTGGCCATTCGCAAATTCATCGGTACCACCCCACGATCCTATAGAAGCTAAATATGCACTTGTGTAATCTATATCTCCAGATTTTGGAGTTGAATTCATGTATTCGCCATCTATATAAATATTCATCACTGCGCCGTCGTATGTTCCAGCAACAAAATGCCATTGATTCAAATAAGAGCTACTTAGAGTAGCAGTTAACTCGGTTTTAACTCCTCCTGTAGCAACATGGAAAGTATAAACTTGATAATTCGGCGTGCCATTTGTGCCATCTGCTTGCAAGCCGTAAGCCCACCATGGATCGGCATTTTTAGTAAAATTGAAAATACCACTTGAATTATTCGGAGCGCCGTCCCCGTTAGCAGGCCCTGTAACTCTTATCCATCCGGTGACGGACACGATTATAGGTTTTAAAGTTGATGGAGTACCCATTGTCACGTAATCATTTGTCCCGTCAAAACTCAACCCCTGCCCAATTTTGCCGATGGCGCGGGTGGGGCCGTTGGTGAGCGTGCCGTTGTTGTTTTGTCCAGAGCGGTCATACGCCGTAACGCCAGCCACATCTTTTCCGTCAAAAGACCAGTAGCCGACGAGCCCGTTTTTGAGTGAATCATTATTGATTGAAGTATTTATTTTCAGCGTCGCCCCGATGCGGTAGAGCCGTTTAATCTCATCCCCCGTCAGCGCGCGGTTGTAAACGCGAACGTCGTCGATGAGACCGTTCCATGTTCTTTGCAAATTATTACGATTGCCAATATTCAAAGTTTCAGTTTCCCCTGTAGCCTTTGTTCCAGCGGGAGTAGCAAATTCGCTCGAAGCTATAAATGTTCCGTCCAAATAGAGTTTCGGGTCGTTAGCGGTCGAAGAATAATCATAGGTAACTGCGACATGATGCCAGCCATTAAAACCTAGGGTATCGTTAGCTGTTATCCATGCGCCGTTCGTGGTTTGCCATCTAGGGGCATCAAATTCCATGTATGATGTGGCGGGGCTGCCGCATATATGGAATTGGAATCCGCCGTCAGCACTTGCATTGACTTTATCCACTATTCTTCCGCACCCTCCCCCGCCACTTGACCTAGCGTATACCCAAGCGGAAACGGTTACCGTATCTAGGTCATTGATCGATGCACTTTGGGTTACAGAAACCACATCATCCACCCCATCAAAACTCAACCCCTGGCCGATTTTGCCGATGGCGCGGGTGGGGCCGCCTGTGAGAGTGCCGTTGTTGTTATTTCCAGAGCGATCGAGCGCCGTAACGCCAGCAACATCTTTGCCGTCAAAGGACCAGTAGCCGACGAGCCCGTTTTTGAGTGAATCATTATTGATTGAAGTATTTATTTTCAGCGTCGCCCCGATGCGGTAGAGCCGTTTAATCTCATCCCCCGTCAGTGCCCTATTGTAAACCCTGACATCATCGATTTCCCCGTCGAATTCATATGTTGATCCTATAGACCTTCTTCCAATATTACTGTTTGTAATTGCGCCGGCATCATGAGCTGTTACAGAACTGCCATTCAATGCCCCATTTAGATAAAGTTTGTTGGTCGTCCCGTCAAAAGTATATACAATATGAGTCCAAACATTATTACTGACAAATATATTAGGAGATACAATCGGACTGTCGCCGCATTTATATAAAGTTCCGTTACCGCGAAAATATTCAACATTACAGCTGTTTCCTCCGATAGAAAGAGGAACACCGCTCGTGCTGCTCCTGCGGTAAACCCATAAAGAAAAAGTTTTAGGGGCATTGGTAGAAGGCAAATTGGCAATTCCTGTATTTACATAATCATTAAATCCATCAAAACTCAACCCCTGGCCGATTTTGCCGATGGCGCGGGTGGGGCCGCCTGTGAGAGTGCCGTTGTTGTTATTTCCAGAGCGATCGAGCGCCGTAACGCCAGCAACATCTTTGCCGTCAAAGGACCAATAGCCGACGAGACCGTTGGTGAGGCCGATATATTTTGGAGCTTGAATAATAAGAGCCGCGTGGGCGTTTGGGACAAACGCAACAAATCCTAAACACGCCGCCATAAATCCTAATATCAAAACTCTAAATCCTAAATAATATCCAAATTTTAAATTCAAAATTCTAAACATAATCATTTTGATTTTTCTATAATAGAACCGAATATTTTACGTAACTCCAGCGCTTCCTGCAAAAGCTGTTGGCGCTCATTTTCCATTATATCATTTATCTCACAGAGCCTTAACCAAAGTTCGCTTTCTTTGGTTTCTTTCCTGGATATCTTAACCCTCATCAAAAAGTCCTTTTTGCTCAAGGATTCATTTGCTTCAATATAGTTAGCGGCTTGGGAGCCGGATGATCTAATAAGCTGCTTGCCGTCTTCAAAATTCCCCGTTGTTTTCGGCAATTTTTTTACAAAAGCTCTGACTTTTGCGGCAAATTGAAAAGTTCTTTCTTCAAGATCGTATGGTTTGGAATTTATTATTTGGTTCATTGTGATTTGTTTAGGATTTAGATATTAGGATTTAGGATTTTGTGCAAATGTAGTTGTGGATATCTTGCTTGACATGATTTGTGGGTTTGATATATTAGTATTAATCACGCCCTCCGAGAAATCGGGGGGACATTTGTTTATAAATCCATAAGATTTTCTAATTCTACCTTAAAAATGCCTTTTTTCATCGCCTGAATCTCTCTGCCAAGATGACCAGGCGTATATACAACAATGACTTGTTTGCCCAGCTCAATGAGTAATTTATATAATGGTTCATAATCCCCATCGCCCGTAAAAAATATAAAACTCGCTGTACTATTTAAAACTTTGTGGACATCGATACACGCCTCCATATCAAAATCGCACTTTCTGCGATAAATTTTCTGTCCGCTTATCTCTGCGACTAAAATATATTTTACCGGCTTCGTGATAATTTTATAGCCGGTTTTGGCTGTGTCGCTCAGAAATTTTTTGGACTTTGGATGAGCATCCTCGCCGAAGTAAAACCTTATATCAATAACTTCAGTGTATGTTTTTAGATAATCATATAATTTCTTCGGGTTAATACTGCGCTTCAAGGTTTTCTCCCAACCGTACACATTAGCCCAATCAATAAAAACTGTTGCTTTACCGCGTAAAATTAATTTTTTATATTGTGTTTTCATGTGGATAAACTATATTGCAAACTGCAAAAAACCTATGTAATATTTTAATATATGCTTTTGATTCCAGCCGAACTGGAAGCTAAGCTGGGATTTTTGAGCAGTATGACGCTATGCTCATAAAAAATCGACGCCGAATTTGGTAAAACCAAACAAGGTAACCCGCGCGCCAAGCCTGCCGGTGAAGTTCGGAAGTAGCCGATCAGGTGGGGAATAAATCGCGAAGCCGTTCTCACAAGAGCGGTTTTTGCTTTTATACTATTAACTAAAAAAGTTCTTAGAAAATCTTTTTTCATTTAAATCCAAATGTTACCATCACTTTCGCCAATAGCTCATCATATTTCGCATATGTAGAGGCTTGATATAAGTGTCCGGAGTGGACAAACCAAACTTCCCTAACGTCGCCGATATCCGGGTCTGTGCTGAAAAAAACTAAGGCTTCTTCTCCTGCCTGCCCTGCATGCGCAGGCATGGCAGGCAGGCCCGCAATCGGGACAGTCTGTGGGTCTTTCATGACTATATTCGGCTGGTCAATTAAAATTCTTTCGGGCGTAATCGGGCCAGGCTCGTCGTACGGCATAACGAATATCTGGAAAGACTCCTGTGAGTCTTTCTTGCTGAAAACCAAAACTTTTACATTTTCCTCTCCAGTATTATTAACGGTAAATCCTTCCGGATAATCAACAAGAAAACTCAGCTCTTCATCTTCGTATCGTAGTGCAAGTTCAGGATTAGTGAACGGATAATTCTGAACAACATCTTCGCTTTTATAGTATTTTAAATACCAGAAAAAGCCGATGACGACACTTAGAATCAAAATGATCAATTTCCAATTTCCAATTTTCATTGAATTTTCAATTATATAATTTGCGAGTATTATCCACAGGGCTCATTGACTTTTTATACAGTAGGGGTATCATATCATTTATCACCAACGGAAAAGACTACCCTATGAGGTTCCGTCCTCATAGGGTCTTTTCTTTTTATATTCCAACTTTTTCTCCAATTCATTCATAAAACGTAGATAGGGACGACAAATCCTGAAATTCAATAAAGCCGAAAATTTTTTCCTGTTTGGAATTAGAATCGCTTCTATCTTGTTCTTTTCAATAAAGTATTTGACTAAACAGTAAAAATCACCATCTCCAGTAACAATAAGAGATTTATTGTAATTCGGATACTCAATCATAGCCTGTAAAACTAACTCTGCATCACAATTTCCCTTAGTTGTCCCATCTTTATATTTGAGTGTCGGTTTGAAGATACAAATAAAACCAGAGTCTTGCAATGATTTATATAAATCATTGTTACCCTCTACAAAACCTATAAAGAGAAAAGCTTTTGTCACGCCATATTTTTCTCTAAGATACACACGAAATTTTAGCCAATCAAGTTTCCATCCAAGCTCACGGATACTTAAATTCAAGTTTTGACTATCTATAAATGCATAGTTGTTTAGAGATTTTTTCATGGCGTTATTGTCTCTACAGCAGGCGGTTCCGGTACAAGTTCTGGTGCGGGTGCAGATACAGGTTCAGGTTCGGGTTCAGAAATTGGTTCCTGAATTGACTCTTCAGTAACAGGCACGTCGATAACTGATTCTATCACTGGTTCCTCCACCACAGACTCTTCTACAACTGATTCCTCGACAATTGGTTCTTCCTCTTCAACTGATTCTTCTGCAACTCCGACATCTTCAGTCGGAGCCCCGACATCGCTCGGGGCAAGCGGGGCTGGCTCCTCGACGACAGTTTCTTCCGGGGTATCACTCGACACTACGTTCCAAAGAAGCGCGTCAAGTTGAGCTTTACTGAGACAAGTCTCTGCTCCTGATTCATCACTAACGCAAAGTTCTTTTGTACGGACACGATTGGCGAAGAAGTCACCAATACCATTGGCCGCATCTGCCAACCATACCGTGATGCGAGCAAAAAGATTCGTGAAGAACTTACCGGCAAACGATTCGTCCGTCGAAGTAGCGGTTGAAGTGGCGATTGAAGTAGTTGCAAAGACAGATTCAATATCGTCTAGACGTAAACTGAGAGATAAAGTAGTGGAAGCTAGAGTTTGTATCTTGAGATTATCAAAGCTTTCATTCAACCTTGCTATCGCTTGCTCGGCTTCATCTCGCGCGATGGCTGTAATCTTTGGATCCAAATCCAGACTATCAACCGATTGTTTAATCATCTGCCCTACCTTATCTTCTATTTTCATACCGGCAACCCTCTCCACCACCAAGGCCTCCACTTCTTCCACCACCAACGATTTGTTACGGCGAGAAATCAAAACTTTTATTTTGCCTGTACTCGAAGCCATCGATTCTAGAGCAATACCCACCGTGGAGTCGCCACCGTCGGCGTGCATAGCAAATCCTGGAGTGGATGACGCAGAGGTTAGAGAATCCCCGACATTAATCGGGCCATTTTCGTTCGAGACATAAGCATCGACCTGACCCAACATACCGATAATAGTGTAGTGGGATGGATCGGTTTCGGCGGCCTTAATATAATTACCTATAACCGCGGGCTTGGTTGAGACGATACCCATGACGTTGTTGTCCGCGCCACGTTCGCATCTCTTCACCGCATTATTTTCTAGAATATCAACACAGACAATTTCGCCAGATTTCAAATTGGCACTTTTGGTGTAGAAATATTCAGCGTAGTCAGCTGCGGGTGAAGAGTAGGCGCCGTCGCCGAAAGTTCGACCGTACGAATCCACTTTGAAAACAAGACCGGCGGTGGAAGTAGAGATAACAAAAAGGTCTATTAGTTGATTGGTTGTAGTGGCCAAAGACAATAGAGCATATGGCGAAGTCGTTCCGATGCCGATACGGCCGTTTTTAATCCCGCCACCTGTTCCTAGCGATTCACCATACACAGTTAGAATCGGCGTACCAGCCAACTGCGCGCTATAACTCATGACAATATCCGCTGTCGTAGTGGAAACTGGCATATCAATCCAGGAGAGGATTCCCGCGTTGTCATCAAACGCCATCGGACCAGTGGAAAGAGAGTCAACCGAAGTGATTCCCGCGTAGGAATCATAATTGAAAGCTCCGTCATCCAGCGTGAATCCTCCTTTAATTGAAGTTGTGGCGGAGATTGAGCCTAAACTACTTGACGTTGTATCAATTCTAAAGATAGGTGAAGCCGTTGTCGAGGTGGCAATTGTCCATGCGTAGAGTTTGTTGTTTGGAATGGTTGAAGTGGCGGATGCAAAATAATTTAGAGTCAGAGTTGAAGCTGATGTTGAGGCAAAGGAAATCATATTTGAGTCAAGAGCCACATTCCCAGTGACAGAAAGTCTTGCGAAAGGAGAAGTAGTACCAATACCGATATCACCAGCAGAAGTAATGCTAAAGAACGGACTATTAGTCGAGCTTGCTACTTGGAAGAGTGGACTAGTTTGACCTGCTGTGCCGGCAATAGAAAGTTTGGCGTAAGGAGTGGTCGTCCCAATGCCGACGTTTCTATTTGAATCAACTATTAGTCCATTACCAGCGACAGTGAGAAGTGAGGAGAAGAGATTGGTGGAACTTGCAGTAGTGCTGAAAAAGTTTGTTGTAGTCGCGTTAGTAGTTGTAGAATTACCCGTGATGTTTAAGTCCCCTGTAAAAGTAGAGGAAGCGTTGGTGAAGATCATAGACGAAGTCGTAGCAGAAACTCCTGCCGTAGGATGAGTGAATGGGTCTGTTCCGCCACCCCCTGTCCCACAAGCCGTACCAGTATTAGAGAGGAGACCAACAGTATCAAATTGAGCGCAACCTGTAACTCCTCCATAGGAAGGCAGAGTAAGAAGACCGTTGGAATTTATAGAGAGAGAAGAAACCGATGAAGTTGCTGTCCCCGCAACGGTGGTAGTCGCTAAATACAAGTTCCCTCCCGCATTTCTGAATGCCCACTGGCTCACTCCTGCTCCTGCAGAGAGGGAGAGTTGAGGGGCTGTGGCCGAGGTTGGATTGAGAAGCCAAGTGGGTGTCGTCGTCCCGATGCCGACGTTGACTGCGTTGGCTCCGGTACCGCCAAGCACCAAACTGTTTGAAGCACCAACAATTGCCCCATAGCCGATGGCCGTGGCATTGGTCAGGGTTGCAGAAGCCACGTCGGCTGTCGCGCCAATTAGTGTATTTTTTGTGCCGGTGGTGTTTGTTGTTCCCGCGCTTAATCCAATCGCCACATTATCAGCGCCTGTTGTATTGCTAAACAAAGAATTCATGCCAATTGAGGTGTTATTTGCGGCAGTGGTAATTGTAACTCCCATGGCATACCGGCCAATTGCCGTGTTGCTACTGCCGGTAATTTTATTTGCACTGTTTCCTGAAAGGGCGGAATTGCCAATGGCGGTATTGTAACTTCCGGTGCTGATATATCGACCAGCATCACGGCCAACTGCTGTGTTCTGAACACCGCTTGTATTATTTTCTAATGCTGCCACGCCAATGGCCGTCAAATCGTCAACGGTGGAAACCAAATTTAGCGCACTGGCACCTATTGCAACATTATTGCTGCCGGTGCTTAGGGTAGCTCCAGCTAAATATCCATAAATTGTATTGCCGGCACCGGAGTTGATAGACGTCCCCGCGTTTCTTCCGATTGCAATATTTTGACCTCCCGACGTAAGCGAATCCAAGACAGTATCGCCGATGCCGTAGTTGTAAGTACCGGTCGTTGTTAAGTTTCCTGCGTTCGCAAAGAAAAAATTACCTAAAGTTGTAGATGCAAAAAGCGCATTCACGCCATTGTATTTATAGGCCGAACCTGTGGCGACGTTCACATCACCATTTACGTCCAATTTGTATCCGGGCGTCGTCGTCCCGATGCCGACGTTACCACCTGAACTATTTATATACAGAGAATTACTTAGATTTGTAGCAGTTGAGTTGTAGAAGTTAGTGGTGGTGGCGGAAGTAGTGGTGGAGTTGCCTGTAATTATAAGGTTAGAGTTTAT
>JAUSDP010000030.1 GCA_030650605.1 bacterium | reverse complement strand
TCGGTGGTGGTGGCCGTGGCGGCGAGCGCCCCGCCCCCGGACTGCCCCACCGTGATGGCAGCCGCCGCACCCACGGTGCTCAGGCTGGTCAGCGTGGTGGTGGCGCTGTGGCTGTTGGTAATGTCAATCGATGCCGCCCCCGCGCCGGTGGTGTCCGCATCGATACTGGTGGCCCCGGAGATCACCACCTGGGTGGTGTTGCCGATACCGCTCACCGCATCCAGATCGACCGTGCTCGCCGTAATGTCGGTTCCCCCATCACCTTGTATGTTGCCCGCCGAGTTGATCGTCACCGTGTCCCCTGCCGCGGTAACGCTGCCCACGATCACGTTGCCGCTGGTGGTGGTGGTCAGACTCACGTTCTTGCCCGCCCCGCCGGCCACCACGTTGGTGCCGGTCAGATCGCCCGCTGTATTGGACAGCGTGATGCCAGCCTCGGCGGTCTGAGCGCTTGCCACCAGCGCCCCGCCCCCGGACTGCCCCACCGTGATGGCAGCCGCCGCACCCACGGTGCTCAGGCTGGTCAGCGTGGTGGTGGCGCTGTGGCTGTTGGTAATGTCAATCGATGCCGCCCCCGCGCCGGTGGTGTCCGCATCGATGCTCGTTGCCCCAGTGAGGTGCAACTGCTGCGTGGTGCCAATGCCAGTGACCGCATCCAGATCCACCGTGCCTGCGGTGATGTGATTGCCAGTGCCCACCCCTTGGATCGCCCCCGCGGCGTTGGCGGTGACCGTGCCACTACCCGCACCCACCACATTGAGCAGCACATCACCGCTGGTGGTGGTGGTCAGAGTGATGGCGTTGTTGGTGGCGGTATCAACCGCGGTGGCGGTCAGGTTCGCCCCGGTGACCGTCGCCTGAATCGTGCCGTTGGCCGCATCAATGTTGGTGAGCGTGGTGGCCGAGATCGCGCGCAGCTCCACGTTGCCCGCACTCGCGTTGACGGTGTTGAAGTTCACCGCACCCGCGCCGGTGCTGTTGATGAAGATACCGTTCGAGGTGCTGTTGGTCGAATTAACCGTGGTCGCGCTCACATCGATCGAGCCATTGGCCCCCGTGGCGCCCACCCCTGAGGCGGCGTTCAAGGCCACCGTGGCCGCGGTCACATCGGTGGTGCCGTCGTTGCCCGCGTCCTGGATGTTGCCCACTGAGGTAACTGTCACCGTGTCCCCTGCCGCAGTGACACTGCCCAGGATCACGTTGCCGCTGGTGGTGGTGGTCAGACTCACGTTCCTCGCGGTGCCCCCGGCGGTCACGCTGGTGGCCGTGAGGTTGGCGCTGGCGCTGGACAGGGTGATCGCCGCATCGGTGGTGGTGGCCGTGGCGGCGAGCGCCCCGCCCCCGGACTGCCCCACCGTGATGGCAGCCGCCGCACCCACGGTGCTCAGGCTGGTCAGCGTGGTGGTGGCGCTGTGGCTGTTGGTAATGTCAATCGATGCCGCCCCC
>JAUSDP010000028.1 GCA_030650605.1 bacterium | reverse complement strand
TTGCTCCATTCTTCCTTCAGACCATTTCTCACGAAATCGCCCTTGAATTTTGCTAGCGGTTCGCGTATATTCAACCTCGAATCTACGGTGATTTTCCCGCAGGGACTTTCACCCATTAGTTAATGCCCATGCTGGGCGTACATCGGGTAATCGGGAGGTCGTAGATTAACGCCTCCCAATCCCCACACCACCGGACATGCGGCTCCGCATCCGGCGGTTCATTGTGGATAATGTATCGCAACCCATAGCTCCTTTACTGAAATCAGTCCCTGTTTTGCAAGCCACTCATTAGTCATTCCAGTCTGTGTTCCCAATGATTTTGATATGTGCCAGTATCCTTTGGAGCTCATACCAGTCATGATCGCACTATCAAGCCATACGCCAAGTTTCAGTAGATTCTTGATTTTGGTTTTCGGTTTGCGCCACATCTTCCAGAGGCACATCCGTACCCTTCTGCGAATCCATCCGTCAATATCTGGCAATGGCCTGTAATACTCTGAAATACCAAAATAATTCATCCATCCTCGGAGATATTCGGCGAGTTTCCGAAGTCTATGTTTCGTGGATATTCCCCAGCTTCGTCCTGTGAGTTCCCGGACTCTGCGTTTGAATTCCTGAAACGCTGATTCGCTCCACCGAATTTGTTTACCTATAAAGACAAATCCCAGAAATTTACATTGGCTGATTTCTGCAACCTTGCTTTTGGTTGCATTTACTGTCAGTTTCAATTTCTGGGTAAGAAATCGGGTTATGCTTTGCATTACCCTTTCTCCGGCACGTTTACTTTTAACGAGAATGATAAAATCATCTGCGTAACGTGCAAACTGATGCCCCCGTTTCTCAAGCTCCTTATCCAAATCATCCAAAACAATATTGGCAAGAAGCGGAGATAGCGGACTGCCTTGAGGAACACCCTCTTTGGTTGATTGAAGTTTGCCGTCCACCACAACTCCAGCCCGCAGATATTTGCCGATCAGTTGCAGAACTCTTTTATCTTTAATTCGTCTTGCAAGGCGGTTCATCAGAATGTCGTGATTCACCTTGTCAAAGAACTTTGACAGATCACAATCTATTCCGATTCTTCGTCCTTTTCTGATTGTTTCTTTTACCTGCCTGACAGCTTGATGTGCTGAACGTTTTGGTCTGAATCCAAAACTGTTTTCCGAAAAACTCGGGTCAAATATTGGATTCAAAACCTGAGCAATCGCCTGTTCAATAAGTCTGTCCAGTACAATAGGAATTCCGAGCGGCCTTGTTCCTCCTATAGGTTTGGGTATTTCTACCCGCCTTGCAGGAGATGGCTCGTATCGGTTTTCCATAAGAGCAGAACGAATCTTTTCCCAATTGGCTTTGGCAAATCCAGGGAACTCCTCAATAGACATTTTGTCAATTCCTGGAGCTCCTTTGTTCGCTTTTACCTGCTTCCATGCAGCTTGCATGTTTTCACGGGATAAAATCTGTTCCATTAGGTTTGCATGGAAGGTTGGCTGTACGGCTTCACGCTGATAGAGTACTCCCCTGTTCTGGTTCATCGTATCTTTCAAGTGTTCCATATCCTGTTAATCCTTCTCCACAATGTTCAGCCCTTCACCCTGTCCTTCCCATTACGAAAGGCCTTTGGCTACTATGGCTTCTGCTGACTCCTTGAAGAGGTCAAAGTTGGTTTCCCTTCTCTCAAGCGACTCGGTGGCAAGCCACAACCCGTCACATATCTTCGAGGTCTCCCCAGATAAGACCATTAACTTTCGTCAGACAAACGCCGCATTTACCCCGCCCCGTAATCACACGCCATCGTCATCTTGTGCTGACTCGGCTAAAGGCTAAGCCTTGTATGCGGTTCTTGTTCATCGCCTCCTGACTTTGCTCCATTCTTCCTTCAGACCATTTCTCACGAAATCGCCCTTGAATTTTGCTAGCGGTTCGCGTATATTCAACCTCGAATCTACGGTGATTTTCCCGCAGGGACTTTCACCCATTAGTTAATGCCCATGCTGGGCGTAC
>JAUSDP010000012.1 GCA_030650605.1 bacterium | reverse complement strand
GGTGGAAGAAGCAGTGGTGGAGAAAAGGCTGGAGCTTGTAGCGGAAGTGCTGAGGAGCGAAGTGACGAACGCATTGGTCGTGGTGGCGGAGGTAGTGGTAGAGTTGCCAAGAAGATTAGTATTGCCTTGGACAGTCAAGTTGCCACCGAGATAAGTATTGTGGGCAATGATGTCGTTACCAATGAAATTGTGCGTGCCTTCCACTTCGATGTCGTAGACACGCTCTTCGGGCATTATTTCAATCTTTGTGATGACATCCCAGACAGACTTTTTGCCATCAAATACGCCTATTTTATTCCCCTCTTTGATATCCTTAACCTTTGTCCACACCCCACCGCTTGACAGAGAAGGAGCCTTGGAATACACTATATCTAATAACGCAACCCCAAGCACCCGCTTGGGGGTTATTTTTTTGTCATTTTCTTGATGCAGTGCGAGAACTTCTCTATATTTATCAAAAAGAATATGTTTGCTGTAGAAAAGTTCCCATGCCATGTTATTTTCAAAACTGGCAAATATTATTTTTTTACCTTTCTCCGTGGCATATTTCTTAATAGGCAGGAGATCACTGTCTCCGCTTACAATAAATACTACGTCCAAATCATCAATGGTCTTAGTCACATCAAGAGCGATTTCCACATCCATATCCCCTTTCTTGTTTATTATATCCACCAATTGACCATTGACTTCTTTTTTAGTTTTAACGTATTTCAAAGGCTTTGTAGTCAAATTGACAAACGGTTCAACAAAGCTTATATACTTCAAAGTCTTTTCTCTGGCGGGATCACCCTCGACCGGAACGGCTGTATAGAAATTGACGAACTCCAGATCAAAAGATTTTGAAAGTTCTTTTTTCAATTTGGCAAAATCAATTTTCCAGCCCGCCTTTTTCTGGGCATAGAACATGTTGGAGTTATCGTAGAACACTCCGAGTTTCGGCTTAATCGGAATTTTTTCAGACTCTTTTTGTACTAGATATGGATGATTGTCTGTAGTCCTTATTTCCTTCCCTGATACGGTGGTTAGTTTGTAAATTTGCTTCTCTCCCATATCCATCAAAGCATTGACCCGAGACCAAACCATCTTCCCCGTATTTTCATTTATGGTTAGAATCTCATCCCCCACCTCGACATCTTTTATCATGACTTCGTCGTAATCGTAGTTGCCCCCCTTTCTCTTTTTCCTTCGACGAAGCCGAGTGTCCCCCGTCACACAGTGGGTCGCTACCGCAAAGCCAGCGGCAGGGCTTGTGGTGGCCACTCCGACATTACCGTTTGAATCAATAGTTAAAGCAGAGAGGGATGAGGTCGCTGTTCCCGCTACTGTAGTAGTAGCGAAGTACAAGTTCCCTCCCGCATTTCTGAAAGCCCATTGTGAGATGCCAGCACCTGCAGAGAGAGCGAGTTGAGAAGCAGTAGCGGATGATGGATTAAGGAGCCATGTTGGGGTGGTGGTCCCGATGCCGACGTTGCCGGAACTATTTATTCTAACTTTTTCCGTACTATTGGTATTAAAAGCAAAATAATTATTTGTAAGATCATAAAGAATGCGTCCTTTTTGGTCGCTTCCAGCCGTTGAGAAATCAATCATACCTCCCAAAGTTTCATTTAACTGAATGGTGGCATATCCACCGTCGCCACGCGCCATATAAATACCTTTTCCATTAGGAGCAGTGATGTTTGAACTTATTTGTTCAACACTCAACGCGACGATCGGGCTCGTCGTCCCGATGCCGACTCTTCCATTTTGCAAAACCGTGAGTCCTGAAGTTCCTGCGACATTCAATCCCCCAGCAAACGTACTCGTCGCGGTAGTTGAAGTGGCAGTCAAGTATGCAACTGTCGGAGAAGTGGAAGAAGTTAAAGTGGTTCCGTCTGAATGTAGCCAACCCTGTCCGAATGATAACTGTCCCGTACCACCACTAGTTACTGCTAATGGAGTACCGAGGGTTAGAGAACCGAGAGATGCTATGGAGGAAAAAAGATTGGTCGAGGAAGCGGTGGTGGCAAAGAAGTTGGTCGAGGTGGCGTTGGTGGTAGTCGAGTTAGTCGCAAGCAAGTTGGGGAATGTATTGTTTGAGGTGGTCGTAGCGGTGAAGTAAGCCGATACAGTTTCTCCCACCACGGAAAGTTTTGCGTATGGCGAAGTCGTCCCGATGCCGACGTTGCCGTTATCGAGAACTTGCAGAAGCGTTGTGGATGCGCTGTTGACCACTGCGAATGTCTGACCGGAACCAGTCCCCGCTCCCCAAACAGAAAGTTTGCTGTATGGTGTGGTTGTGCCAATCCCGACGTTGCCGGTAGTAGTATTGCCATCATTTATCTGAATTGCATAACTATATGGATTTCTTACATATACAGCCAAATCATCGGGTTCGCTAGAAATAAACATTTTAGAACCGTCGGGAGTAAAACTTATTCCTTCAGGCTGTGAAAAAGAGGCGGGGGTAGATATTGAGCTTAAAATTGTCGTGGTGGAAGTTTCGAGGATTTTGTTATTTTCCTGTGCCACCAAGAATAGTTTTTTGGTATTTCTGTCATAATAGATATCACCTAAATCAGTATACCCAGCACCTGATAACGCAGTCCCGAGAGTTGTTAATTCGGTTGCGACACCTCCTATCGTAACGCTAAATACCCGGCCACCGGCTGAAGCATTAGCTTGTTTTTCTACAGCAACGTAAAAAATATTATTATCAACATCATAAGTAACCCCCTCCATACCCTTATTATCTGTTATTGTTATGTTGGGAGTAATCGTAATAGAATCGCTACGATCAACAGTAGTTGTTGTCGGTCCAATGGTGATGATCACTAAATAGGGGGCAGCTGTCCTCTCTTGAACCACAGCGAAGGTATCACCATACATCCAAGCTATGCCTTCGGGGTCTAAGAAATTTACAAGTGTTATGGTTCTCTTCCACGTCCCATCAATATTAAACTCATATATGGTTTCACTTCCTACGGTATTTTTTACGCCAAAAAGCGTATTTGTTTTGCCGCTGTAAGCAACCCCGGATAAATCTGAAGTGACGACAGGTAAATCGTTTGTTATATATTTTAAACTATAATCACTTAAACTAAATCCATCATAATAATTATCAAAAGCAATATTACCTATACCGTAAGTCGGCATCCTTGTTCTGCTGGTGTCTTTTAGGCTGAAGTTATTCAGGTCAATATCGCCAAGCATTGTAAGTCCAGTCGCGCTTATCCCTCCCACCACTGAGAGTGCAGACTCCGGCGTCGTCGTCCCGATGCCAACGTTGCCACTCGCGCGGTCAATATAAAAATTAGTAGATGATGTGCCAACAGTAAAAAGACCGTTTCCAAACGGAGTGGATGTGCCAATCCCCACGTTCCTACTCGAATCCACTATCAGCCCATTACCTGCCACTGTAAGAAGTGAGGAGAAGAGATTAGTGCTTGATGCAGTCGTGGAGAAGAAGTTGGTGGTGGTGGCGGAAGTACCAGTAGCACTAGTGAAAGAAAAGTCTGTCAGACCTAAAGTAACACCAAAGAGATTAGTGAAAGTGGCATTGGTAGAAAACAAGTTAGTAGTGGTAGCGGAAACACCATCGGCATTAGTAAAGGAGAGAGTATTCGCATTTACCGAAGAACCGGAGAAAGTTGAGTTCGAGATGGAAGCATTAGTAAAAGTTCCACCGTCGGTAATGTTAGAGAGATTAATGGAGTTACGTTCCACATCACTATTACTCTGATTGGTAATGTGATAGTGAATGTCAGGCAATACTTCATTGGTTCTAAAAGATTCGAAATCAGTTGTTGCGATACTCCCAGGAGCAGAAGTATAAACCACGAGTGGGCGGATAGCGCTAATTTGTGTACGCACATAACTTTCCAATTCTGATTTCAATTCAGATTTCAAAGAACCTAGATTGATTGAGGGAGCATAGTTAGTCAAAGCTCTCGATGATGGTGAAGTCGGTGGAGTATCAGGAGCAACATAAGTTAATTGTGGTGGAGCGGATGAGAAAAAGAATTTGTCTAACGCAATTTGTTTAAGATTACGGAAACTCGTTTGCAGTCCATCGACTAAATTACTAAAGAAATCAGAGAAAGAAACTGCCGCAACTAGTTTCTTCTTTACGGTGGTAAATTGTAAATTATCAAAAGATAAGCTTTTGACAACAGTAGGTAACAACTCCATAGGAGCAGATGAAATATCTTCCAATCTCTGTCTTATTTCCATAGCAACTTTAGTGTTAGTGTGCTCAAGAGTGAGAAAACCAGCACTTATGGCAACCAAGAGCGAGAGAGTTAGGGCGACCGCTTGTTTAGTGAGAGCAGAAGTCCAAAGTGGTTCCACATAGCGAATTTTTTTAGAAAGCTCGGGTAGCCGAGGTCTATCATCATTTTCATAAGTAAAGATGGGCTTATTGAGAAATCTCGGCAAAATAATTGGAGAGGAAATCAGAAAATTTTTATCGTGTTCATCTGCCGGCCGGACAAATTTAAGCCTGTTCAAATTATCCAAGGTCTCGCTCTTTAAGGTCAGACCTTGGGAATCAGTATTTAAGGTCTGACCTTTTCCCGCGAGACCTTTAGATTCAGAAACAAAAAGTTTTTTTACCTTCCCAAACTGTCGATGTTTCTTATGTTCTACTAAAGAAGCAAAATCAACATACCAAGTTCTACCGATCAACTGCGCAGGAATTTTTTTTGCTCGACAAAGTTGTCCGATGTAGTCACTCGCGTAACCAGTTTTTTTTGCAGCTCGGATAGCCGAGATATATTCTTTTCCTTCCGACGAAATAGACTGTAACATCAACATAAATTGTATATCTCGGCTGTGGAAAAACCTATGGATAAGTTGTGAGGAACTGGGGACAACACAACTAGCTTATAGCTACTAGGGACTACGTGCTAGTTTACATACATAAAAATTTAAAATTTAAAGCTAGTCCCTAGAACCTAGTACATAGAACCTAACTAATTCTTATCCCCAATAGACCTTGCTAGATAATACAAATTAATATAACCTTAAAGATGATTCATTAGTAATGTTTATATAACTATATATGACTAAGGAAATTTATTTCTCTATAAAAGAAGCCGCGGAGATCTTAGGAGTCTCTGCACTAACTCTCCGCAATTGGGACAAATCGGGTAAATTCCACGCCCAAAGGCATCCAATGAACAATTACCGTGTGTATAAGCTTTCAGCATTAGAAAACATTATTGAAGATATTGAAAGTGGCACAAACAAAAGTAATGCCGAGAAGAAAATGAGAAAGCTTCTCATTAGGCATGAAGATAATTAAAGTAGTTTAATAAAAATATCTTTCAACATTTGTGGATTAGCGCTTCCTTTTGCATCTCTCATCGCCTGACCAACAAGATATTGAAGAGAGGACAACTTCCCTTTCCTATATTCTTGAACTGCTTCAGGATTTTGTTTAATGATTTTTTCTACTACTATTTTTAATTCTTTAGCATTACTATTTTGTATTAAATTATTTTCTTTAGCTATAACCTTAGGTTCCCCACCGCTCGTCTCTAATATTTTTAAAATATCTTTCGCTCCTCGAGATGATATCTCACTCACCGAAACCATACGAATAACTTCTGCCAAGCTTTCTGCCGTAACTACTGACTTTAGATCGCTAGTGATGTAATTGGAGACAAGCTGGGTTATCTCAATATTATTAAGAATAGTAATCGTCTCCTCGAAAAGTCTTCCCCACTCTGATTCTCGGACATAAATTTCTATATCACTCTCTTTCAATCTAAAATCATTTTTATACCTTGCTCTCTTTTGCCAAGGTAATTCTGGCAAAGATTCTCTCAATTTATCTTCATCAAATTCCTCAATTTGTTTTATAAAAAGTTTTGGTAAATCTGGATCTGGGAAATAGCGGTAGTCATGAGCTGACTCTTTCAATCTTTGCGAGAATGTAACTTCTTTATTTTCATCCCACCCCCTTGTTTCCTGCACTACCTTTTCGCCATTTTCCAAAAGGGCCGCTTGACGACTTAATTCGAAATCTATAGCTTTGCCAACAGCTCGGAACGAGTTGATGTTTTTTATTTCTACTTTGATACCACGTATCTCACTTTTCGAAACAGAAATATTGGCCTCAACCCTCATTTCACCCTTTTCCATATTTGCTGACGATACCCCTAGATATTGCAAGAGTAGTTGAAGCTCTTTGGCAAAATTCATTGCCTGCTCACCATTTTTAATAACTGGCTCTGTGACCAGTTCCATCAAAGGTACTCCTGCTCGATTAAAATCTAAAAATGAATATTTGTCGTTGCTTGCCCCGAGTGCACTTGTGGTGAGCGAAGTCGAACCAGTCGAGGGGTGAATTGACTTTGCAGTATCTTCTTCTAAATGAATACGGGTAAGCGCTACTCCATTCAAGGATCCACCTTGGACTAAAGGATTTTTGTACTGACTGATCTGATACCCTTTCGGGATATCCGGATAGAAATAATTTTTTCGGTCGAACTCCGTATAATCAGCAAGTTTTCCACCCACAGCTGTTCCAATACGAAGTACTGAACGCACTGCCTCTTTGTTTATCACAGGTAGAGTACCGGGATATCCTAGACATACCGGGCAAACATTGGTATTTGGGCGTACCTCATTGGTATTATTTCTAGAATCACAAAACATCTTTGTTTGGGTCTTAAGTTCTGCATGGATTTCTAGTCCAATAGTTAGAGTATAGTCATTCATGATTTAAATGTTTTCGTGAGGCCTGCCTGCGCAGACAGGTATTTACCAAACTCTTTAATTAATTTGTCATCTAATATTGAAAGTAGAAACACATTGGGGTTCACTTTTTTCAAAAGTTTGAGCTTTTTCTCTTTTTCTTCTTTGGTAAGAATATCCACTTTGGTTAGAACGATGACTTCTGACTTCATTTTCATATCCTTATTATAGAGCTCGAGTTCGTTTCGTACTACTCTATAGGCTTGTAGGGTATCCTCATTTTCAGAAGAAATACAATGAATGAGCGCCTTGGTGCGTTCAATATGACGCAGGAATTTATGACCAAGACCCTTACCTTTAGCCGCCCCTTCTATCAGACCAGGAATATCAGCCATAATTAATCCGTAAAAGTTTCCCAGACTCGGCTCAAGCGTAGTAAATGGAAAGTCTCCTACTTTAGATTGAGCACTAGTGAAGATATTTAACAGACTTGATTTACCCGCATTTGGTAGGCCAATAATACCGAGATCAACGATTAGCAGAAGTTCAATGTGAAATTTCGCTTCTTCTCCTAAAACACCCAATGTAGATTCTTTCGGACGCATATTGGTTGAGCCCTTAAAATGTTCATTTCCTAAACCACCCCTACCTCCATGAAGAAGCGGCACCTGTTCATTGTCTTGAAGAAGATCAATTGAATATCCACTAGACATATTGGTTAAACGTGAGCCAATAGGTAATTTAATTAAAACATCTTTTCCCGTTGCGCCTTGCCTCAGATTTTTTGCCCCATCTTCACCACGTCCCGCTTCAAACTCTTTTACATTGCGATACGACGAAAGGATACCGACATCTCGTACCGCAATAGCATAGACATCTCCTCCTTTACCACCATTACCACCAGAAGGTCCAGCATGATCTTTGCCTTTTTCGTGTCGCCAGCGCACCACACCATCTCCACCACGACCCGCTTTAAAATGTAGAGTCAATTCATCTATAAACATTTGTATACCTTATGCATCTAAGGCAAGTTTTGCAAGCTTAATAGCACCCCCTCTACTCTCAGCTACTGCCATAAAAAGACCTCTGTGACAAAAAACAGCATCTGTCACTCCAGTGATTTCTTGCAAATCTTTGTCAGTTTTTCCTGCCCAAGTTGCTGGAAAAGATCGACGAGATGTGTAGCCAACATCAGACACTGCCCTAATACCCCACTGACCATCATTCCTAGGATAAACAACAAACATTACTTCCAACTTTTCTGACAAAACACGCCTCCATGGTAAATCTTCTGATAAAATAAGGATTCTTTTATCAGCACTCATCTCATACACTGTTCTAACTTTAGCTTCGCTTGCAATGACCACCTTAGCCTTACTAATTTCACGTAATAACAGATCCTTGGCAACTACAACCAAATCCATAAAAATTCTGTAAAGTTCTTCTTCGTTTTGGTGAAGACTCGGTAGGTATGAATAAAAAAAGTCAACGATACTATATGTTCTAATACCTTTAAAACGATAATCTGCAATAGCTACTCCATTATCATGAGCATCCAAAGGTTGCATAAGACTAGTATCTATTAAATCGGCCTCTTCTCTACCTCCAGCAAGCCTTTCGCCGTACTCTTTCCAGACAAGTCCGCAAGAAGCGTACGGAATACCATTTGGTCTTTCCCCGGCACCCCCAAGTTGATGATGGTCGAAACGAAATTTGCTTGGATCATAAATCATCCCAACATCGACAACATAGTCGGCTTTAGCAATTTGGTCTTTATCACGAGTGCGAATTACTTCAGATTCACCAACGGCAAGAATTAAAATTGCTACGGCAAAAATATCATCGGCTTGAAAGGAACCACTGTGTGTTAAAATTTTCATTCAGACCTGACTTATTAATCTTCTTTTTTATAAAAATGGGCAACTAGGACGATAGTAATCAATGCTAGATAACCACTTAGTGAAAGCATTGGAAAAGAAATATATCCGCCAAAGACATTTATCAACTGTTTATAGCAAGACACACCAGAAGCATCACACGGTAGGCTTGAACCCTCTCCAAAATAATAGAAAAAATTTTGATAGACAGATATAATAAAACCGATGCATAGCAAAGGCAAAGTATATTTAACAATTTTTCTATCTTTATGCCAGATAGCTGAACCGAAAATTAAAACTAACGGAAACATAAACACCCTTTGATACCAGCACAAATAGCACGGCAAAAACCCTATAATCTCTGAATACACAAGAGAAAATGATGAGGCCAATAGAGCAATGATAAAACAAAGATTTAGATAATACTTATCTATTAAACTTAAAAAATTATTTTTTTTAGGGCCTAGAAAAAGCACAAACAATGCTACCACAGAAAAAATCTGCAACAATATTGCTCCAGCTCCTAGAAACATATTGAGATAATACACATTTTCTACATTCATAAATCACTATTGTGGTAACTCACAAGCGGTCTTTTCGGACAGTCGTTCTAGAGAAACTTCCCCGCTCTCGCGACTACCATCAGCAAATACCCAGGTCGGATAACCAGTAACTCCCGCATCAGTACATACGGGTAGTTGACCTCTGCCATCGGGAGTAGAACATTCTACATATGGTAGAAGTTTGGCTGAGCTACCGAACAAAGCTTTCTGATTTTGACAATGTGGGCACCAGAAAGCGCCATAGAATGTAGCTCCGCTATCCTTAAGACAAGAAGCGAAGGTATCAAATTTACCCGGTTTACTGGGAATCATGATGAGCCAAATAATACCTCCGATTAAAAGCACCGATACCACAATCCATATCAATCTATTTTTAGCCATATATCTCGTATTATACACCGAAAGTCTTCATGGAGCTATCGATTTTTTTATAACTTAGGTCTATTTCTTGTTTTTCTTGTCTTGTAAGTCCTTTTTGTTTGTGTCTTTCTTCGTATAATTTCATATATTTACGCGCCTCGTTGAAAAATAGTTCTCGAGCTTCAGCTTTTAGTAAGTGCTCTTGATCTTTTTCCCATCGGAAAACCGAGAGGGGTGTATCAATAAATCCTAATTCATATTTTTCACTAATGCGATTCCAGATATCCGTATCTTCATGAATCTTCAGGTCTTCGTTAAAACATCCTATGTCTTTAAAAATAGATTTTCTTATCATTACTGCAGATATGTGAATAGGAGCTTGTAATGTAATAAAACCCGGTTTATCAAATTTTCTTTTTTGTTCTGGCGTTGTTGTCTCTGAATTAAATCTTGTTTTTTCATACCTTTTACCTTCTGATTCAATAAATTGGTCTGTGTATACTAATGGAATTTCTGGATGAAATTCTAAAAATTCTAATTGTGATTTTAATATTCCGGGTAACCATAAATCATCAGAGTCAAGAAAGGCTACATACCCACCTTGCGCCACCTTAATGCCGGTATTTCTCGCGCTTGATACACCTCCGTTTTCCTTGGCAATAATTTTGATCGGCAACTTAAGTGACTGGAGATATTTCACTGTTCCATCAGTAGAACCGTCATCAACAACAATAACTTCGTAGTTTTTCGGTTTTTGAGCTAAGACGCTGTGTATAGCTTCCAATACAAGATTTTTTCGATTATATGTTGGAATAATAACGCTTATTTTTATATTCCTATTTCCCATGGCACTTCTTATACTTTCAAATAATATCACAAAATCATCAATCATACAAAACAAGACGACCGCATCTTTTTATATTACAGTACAAAAATCACTTCACATTAAAGTACTTCCGTAGTTTTTCGTCATGGTCCAAGCTTTCTACTATCATATACCTGATATTTTTGCCGAAAGATAAATCGGTTTTTAAAAGTTCAATAAATTCAGCGCATTCATATGGATAAATCCAGACACTACGCTGAAGTTGAATAAATCCAAAATCTTTTAGTTCGTTTCGTAAAAGATTTCTTTTTGATCTGGTATTCTCCCAAACATCAAAGACGACTACACGCCATTTACCGTCCCATTTTTGTTTCTTTTTTTCCGTAACTTGATAGTAAAGCAATTCTCGCTTCCCTGTCTCGGTTAAAGATAGGAACTGTTTTCCATTTTTAGTGCTTATCATAATCAAACCATCTTTCACAAGCTTCTTTGCTTTCTGATTTAAATAATATTTAAGATTATATTTTTTCTTATTTTTTAAAAATGGCTTCAAGACTTGCAGTATATTGGGCGCGAGCACGGCAATAGCTAAAATCCCTACAGTAGCAACTGTCACTAGAATAACTCTTTTAAAATCAACCTTACTATCCATATTCTGTATCATAACATAAAACAAGACGACCGCATTGTTTTATAGTATCAAATTAATTCATTATTTTTTTTATTTACCATGGCACTTTTTATACTTCTTGCCACTACCACACGGGCACAGGTCGTTTCTACCTACTTCGGCTTTTTTGGAAATCACTTGACGCGATGTGTCTGATACCTCTTTAGCATCAACGATTATTGGAGCAATCTTAAAAGAAGAGACGGCTTCCAAATTAAGAGCAATAACAAATTCCGCAACTTGTCGAGCAATAGATATTTCCATATCTTTGAAGAATCTTAAACCATCTTTTTTATACTCTACTAATGGTTCGCGCTGACCGTAAGCGCGTAAGTTCACGCTTCCCCGCAGATATTCCATCATCTCCAAGTGATCAACCCAAAACAAATCTATGGTCTGAAGAATAACTCGACGTAATACTTCGAATATCTCCGGAGTGTCAAAGACGATCTTTGACATCAGTTTATTGTTCACCTTTTCTTTTGTTTCTAGATCTAGACGTTCGACCGCTTCGGACAAGAATACTTCTATTTCAGATTTATCTCCTACTAAAATTTTATGACGACGACCGTAGATTATACTCCTTTGAAAATTGAGTACATCATCGAATTCTAGAACATGCTTTCTCGCATCGAAATTGAAACCCTCTATCTTTTCTTGCGCCTTTTCCAGGGAGTTAGTAATAAGCTTATTTTCGATCGGCTCATCTTCAGGAATATTGAAACGCCCCATCATCTTCTTAATGGTATCTACGGCAAAAATTCTCATTAAAGAATCTTCGAGAGAAACAAAGAACTGCGTCGCGCCAGGATCTCCCTGCCTACCAGAACGCCCGCGCAATTGGTTGTCTATACGCCTGGCATCATGTCGTTCAGTACCAAGAACAAAGAGACCACCTAGAGTTTTGACTTCATCGTACATATCCGAGGTACTAGGATTGCCACCGAGTTTTATGTCCACCCCTCGACCAGCCATATTTGTAGCAATAGTGACTGCGCTCTTCTTGCCAGCTTGAGCAATAATTTCACCTTCTCGTTCATGATTTTTAGCATTGAGAATTTCATGTTTGATACCTTCATTTTTGAGATAGGCGGAAAGCAGTTCATTGTGTTCTATGGAAACAGTACCGATGAGGACGGGTTGACCTTTTTTATTCAACTCTCCAACCTTTTTAGCCACCGCCTTCATCTTACCAGCATGTGTTTGGAAAATCAGATCACCATGATCAAGGCGAGTGATTAATTTATGGGTTGGAATAACGAAAGTCTCTAGACCATAGACTTTGTAAAATTCTTCCTTCGAAGTAACAGCCGTACCAGTCATACCACTTAACTTTTCATACATGCGAAAATAATTTTGGAAAGTGACGGAGGCATAGGTACGACTCTCTTCCTTAATCCGTACACCCTCCTTGGCCTCTATAGCTTGATGCAGTCCTTCTGACCAACGTCGGCCTGGTTGAAGTCGACCGGTAAAGGCATCGACAATGATGACCTCGTTATCCCCGCCCGAATGACCATCCGGTCGGGCAGGTTTCACAACATATTCTTTATCTATGTGATACAAAGCCTTGGCTCTGACAGCCGTTTCAAGATGATGCACATATTTAACTCCGCCCTCAGCATAAATATTTTCAATACCCAAACGCTGTTCTGCTTTATTAATACCTGCGTCAGTTAAAGAAATGGTATGAAGTTTCTCATCTACACTAAAATCCGACCCTTCCTCCAATCCCACAGCAATTTGAGCAAACTTTTCATATAACTCTCCGGCAGCACCGGTATTACCGGAGATGATGAGAGGTGTTCGCGCTTCGTCAATCAGAATAGAGTCAACTTCGTCGACAATGGCGTAGTAGTAATCTCGTTGAGAAAGATCTGTCTTATTGTAGAGTAAGTTATCACGCAGATAATCAAAACCGAATTCGTTGTTAGTGCCATAAGTAATATCCGCTCGATAAGCCTCTTGCTTGCTAGCTGGCCTCAAGAATTCATGAACCACATGGAAAGAACCTAGGTCGTCACGTTCTTTGTCTTTTTCGGAATGCGTTGGATCATAAAGAAAAGATTCCGCGTGATTCAGTACTCCGACGGAAAAACCAAGATAATTATAAATCTCTCCCATCCAGGCGGCGTCACGACGTGAGAGATAATCATTTACTGTAACAATATGTACTCCTCGACCTTGAAGGGCCACTAAGTATGCCGGAAGAGTCGCCACTAAAGTTTTGCCTTCACCTGTTTTCATCTCTGCGATACCACCCTTGTAGAGAGCAATGCCTCCAAGAATTTGAACATCAAACTGTCTTTGACCAAGTGTACGTTTAGACACCTCTCGAACAGAGGCATATGCTTCAGGCAAGAGGTCATCAAGAGTCTCTCCCTTCTTGAGTCGCTCTCGAAATTCCATAGTCTTCTCTCTAAACTCTTCCGATGAAAGCTTTTCGAATGTTGGTTCGAGTGCATTGATACGCTCAACTAGAGGCTGCCAAGACTTGAGTAATTTATCTTCAGAAGTTCCAAAAATACTTTTTAAAAAAGTCATGGAACGCTTATTTTAACACGTTTGAGCCACTCACGCCAAAGAAAACAAAAAAACACCCCCGAAGGGATGCTTTTTGTTTTAACTAACGTCTCTTCTTGGAAGACTTTCTCTTCTTGGAAGTTTTTTTCTTTACTGTCTTTTTTTTCTTTGCCATTGTATTGTTCCGACACGACGTCGGGAAATTATTATTAACATTCATTGTAGAAAAATATTTTTCTACAGTTGTGTTCATTATCATACTATGGGTCAGTATATACAATAGAAATAAATAAAAAGTGGGGATAACTTTTTAAATAAATTTCCATCCACGCGCGGAGAGCGGGGCTAGCTCCAAACGAATATCTTTGTGAGTGCGGCCGCTCTCCACGTACAGAAAGAAACTACGATAATTATACCCCACTTCGCTAAAGCTTCGAAGGGCAAGCATAAAAAAACGCAAAGCCCGCCAGAGGCGGGACTTGCGCAGACATTCGTTCGTTTGGTGCTAAGTTTCAGCACCCACCCATGAAGTATAGCATAGAAGCAAAATAAAAGCAATTATTGCTTTACCTGCTTTAGTAATTCCCTGTATTTGTCGGCATTGTTCGGATCGAGCCTGATACGATCCCCAAGCAAGCTTACTACTCTATCAACACGTCCACTTGAGTAATAGGCATTTATAATTCGATCGTCTAAGACTATTTCCCTTTCTGTCAGTTGACCAATTATTTCACTCTCAATTTTTCTATCACCAGCATAGATTGCGCCAATTAAATAAATTACTCTAGCTTCCGTATATGCCGGTGCCAAATCATATGCTTCTTTGAAAGTCTCGAGTGCTTTCTGTGGCTCCTTCTTGTTTATATAAGCGGCGCCGATTTCAAAATATATTTGTTGTTTACCCGGCATCAACTCTCGAGATACATTTAGATGAACAAGGGCCTCGTCAAGAAACCCCGCGGTGGAAAGAAAAGATCCAGTTATTAGTTCGTTGCGAGCATCTCCTTTCAAATCTTCGTTCTGCTTAAGCACAGCATCTTTTGCGAAACTGAAAAAAGCATTTTTTTCTTCCATTTTCATATCACTCGTCAAGATAGGAGCCAGATTCCCAGCTAGATGCTCCACCACCTCCGTTCGACCAAGACGCGAAGCCCTATGAGCTTTTTTAAAATATTGAGTGGCAACCTCGATTTTTCCTGGCGTCTGCAAAGACTTGAGGGCTTCAATCAAAAAAACATTAGCGATGATCGGTTTGACGTTGACAAAATATAGAGAGAGCACAAGTAAGATAGAGACAGCAGGTAAAGCAATGCGCCAAGTTTGAATTTCGGTCATTGATTTAACCCAAAGTGTCTCACCACCATTTCGATTATGCACGTAAGCAAGAAGGGAGAAGAAGAGAATATAACTTATAAGATGATCAAAAACAAAGAAATTATGGAAAAAGTATGCGGCAATGAGGCCAGTGAGAATAGATTTTTCGGCATAAGACCAACTTGTACTCTTCCCGCCATCGGACTGGCGGGCAGGTTTCCAAATAGAAAATAGAAGCGCGACATAGAGAAAAAGATAGGCCAAGAGACCAAGAAGACCGCCTGCTACTGCCCAGTCGAGAAAGATATTGTGTGCACGATCAAACCACGGCTCTAAGCTAAACATCTCTGGACTATAATATTTTTGGAAAACGTAACTGAAATTCTCCTGCCCCCAGCCGAGAATAGGACGATTTTTGAACCCTTCAATGGCCATGGGCCAGACGAAATATCTACCCTGCGTTTTGATTTCCTCAGTATTCAAGGAAGTGAAACGTGAAAGTACCGGACTCGATGTAACAAACTCCGCATTTCTCAAGGAAAAGAATCCCCCTGCAAGTACAGCGAGCACCAGAAGAATCGCGACCCCCGCTTTTCGAACCATCTTTTCATCTTTATTTTTACCTGCCCCGTTGCTCCCGCCTTGGCGGGATGCTTCGGGGTTGAAAATACTCAAGACCGCCACAACAAACACACCTCCAAGAAGACCAAGAATTGCTCCTCGAGTAGCTGTGTAATAGAGAACAAATACTTGCGCGAAAATGAGCAAGCCATAAACCCATCTCAAAGCGACATTTTTCCATTCCCGCCACATAAAGAGAAAGGCGATAAAGATATGGAAGAGCATGTAGACAGCCAGATAGATAGCATTACCGAGAGTGCCATCCACTCGCACTCCACCCTGGTTAATTGTTTTCAATCCTATAATTTGCAGAACAGAATATAAGACCATTATAAATGAGGCGGCAAGAGAAACATTCCACCATCGTTTCCAACTTGCCCCGCCACCGGCGGTGGTCTCTTCCTTAAAGACCGATGAAATAACGATGAAAAACATGCCCAAATGCAGTAATGTGATGAAGCCATCCATACGTTCAAAATTGGACCAGAAACTTTTAATTGGAGCCACACCGAAAATATCGGCTAAACCTATTATGGCTAGAAAACCAAATATTGAATAAAGAATTAGAGATTTTTTCGGTCGATAAGCAGTATCCAATAAGGCAAGAAGTAACCATGAGGCAAAAACAATTTCTATAATAATCCTCCAAGCGAAGGCTTTAGTGGTAATGAATGGAAAGAAAAAGGCAGTTGATACAAGAAATGGAATGAATGGGACCAAGAAGAGTCCTATAAAGATTGGGTACTTTAAAGTTTGTTTATTCATAACCGTTATCGTACCATGATAGCAATATATGAGAGAATTGCGCAATCATGCCTACGTCTGGCTCCGTCGAAGTGAGAGCTTT
>JAUSDP010000011.1 GCA_030650605.1 bacterium | reverse complement strand
CTCGCCACCGCCCAGCCTAACTGGAAGGTGAATGCAAGAATCAGCATGAGAACGAATTTTTTGAGCATGACGCGAATTATATGCCTGAAAACGATTTTAATAATGAAGTCGGTATAAGGAAAGTGGCCGACATACTCATTTCAATTTACCTACTAGGCGCAAACCATTAAATACCACAAGCAAACTTGCACCCATATCGGCGAATACTGCCATCCACAGTGTGGCGATACCTATCACTGCCATGACCAAGAATATCAGTTTGATGCCCAAGGCCAGGGCAATATTTTGTTTCAAGATAGCTGCAGTACGTTGACTCAGACGAATGAACTGCGGAATTTTACGCAAATCGTCATCCATCAAAGCGACGTCGGCTGTTTCTAGTGCGGTGTCCGTGCCAGCTGCGCCCATCGCAAATCCTATACTCGATTTTGCCAGTGCTGGCGCGTCATTAATGCCGTCACCCACCATGCCGACTGTGCCATGTTTGCTGAGTTCCTCATTGATGACCGCCAATTTAACTTCCGGCAGTAAATTGCCTCTGGCATCGTCGATACCGACGCTGTTAGCGATCGCCTTGGCGGTGAGCTCATTGTCGCCGGTCAGCATAACGGTTCGGATACCGAGTTCATGTAATTCCAAGATGGCTTGGCGACTGCTTTCCCTTACGGTATCGGCGACAGCCACGAGTAATAAAGGCGTCTTGTCATCGCTGATAATGACGACGGTTTTACCATCCGCTTCGAGTCGATTTAAGGCCGTTTCTGTTTCTGGGGTGCAGATTTTTAATTCTTCAATCAGACGATGGTTACCCAAGTAATACCATTGCCCATCGATCTTACCTTTGATACCCCGTCCGGTAAGTGCTTCAAAATCGCTCACTTCTAATAGACCGTCGGTGGCTGGCTGCGTTTTCCAGTACGTGCTGAGTGCACCCGATACCGGATGATCCGATCGTCCGGCCAGACTTGCTGCCAGCTGCAAGCTTTTACTTTTTTCGCCATTCAGTGCCACTAATTCGGTCACGACAGGCTTACCTTGGGTAATCGTTCCAGTTTTATCTAAGGCAATGGATTTTAGCTTACGGCCTTCTTCCAAATAGACGCCACCCTTAATCAAAATACCGGCCTTTGCAGCAGCCGCTAATCCACTCACCACGGTCACCGGAGTCGATACCACCAGTGCGCACGGACAGGCGATTACCAATAAGACTAATGCTTTGTAAATCCATACCATCCAGGGAAGTCCTAATACAAGCGGTGGGACGAGCATGACGCCTAAGGCCAACAGAAATACGATGGGGGTGTAAATTTTTGCGAAACTATCGACGAAACGCTGGGTAGGCGCGCGGCTTCCTTGAGCTTCTTCAACCGCATGGATGATGCGCGACAAGGTTGAGTTGGTTTGTATTGCTGTCACCTTGTATTCAAATGAGCCAGTCTCATTGACAGTACCGGCGAATACTTTATCGCCTACTGCTTTGGCGACAGGGATACTCTCGCCTGTAATCGGGGCCTGATTAATCGACGATTGTCCTTTGGTGAGTTCACCGTCCAAGGCAATGCGTTCACCTGGTGCCACGCGTGCGATAGCGCCTATACCGATGGAAGTTGCCTCAACATCTTTCCAGCTACCGTCTTCTTGCAGCACACTGGCTTTATCGGGCGTCATTGCCATTAATCCGCGAATCGCATTACGCGCACGATCCAAGCTCATCGCCTCTATCGTCTCCGACAAGGTAAATAACACCATCACCATGGCCGCTTCTGGCCATTGCCCGATGATCACGGCGCCACTCACCGCAATCGTCATCAAGGCATTGATGTTGAGATTGAAATTTTTAAGCGCGATCCAGCCCTTTTTGTAGGTGCTGGTACCGCTCACCGCAATGGCAAAAAGCGAGAATGCTATGACTGGCCAGGATTTGTCTGAGCCGGTGTTCCAGGCAATGACTTCAGCGAGTATGGCGGCAATTGCCCCCGACGCTAATAGCCACCATTTTTTTGCGGAGTTCAACGAGGGAGCTGCGTTTGACGATAGCGACTGTCCAGGTACGGCCTCAACGGGAACCGCTTGCATATCAATGGCGATCAAGGCTTGTTGAATAACATCGGCCTTGCCTAGCGTATGCGTGACCGTGAGTTTGCGTTGCATCAAGTTAAAATCCAATTTTTGGATACCTGGCATCTTGGACAATGTGTTGCGGATGAGCGCTTCTTCGGTCGGACAATCCATGTTTTGTATGGTGTACATGACAGTTGACGTACCGTCTGCCGTTGGCGCTGCTTGCTCAACTACGGGGGACATGTCCAATGCCGCGACTGCTGCGACAATAGTGGAGGCATCAGCGAGGGTATGGTGCACTGTTAAGCGCCGCCTCAATAAATTGAAGTCCAGACTGCTGACTCCTTCCATCTTTTCAAGCTTATTGCGAATCAGTGATTCTTCGGTTGGGCAATCCATTTTATCGATACGAAGAGTCAAGACGCAAACTTCATTTAAAGCCGACGCAACATACGCAGCGATGCTTTGTGTGGATTCTACCTGCTTATGATCACAACAAGCATGCTTAGCCTGGTCTTTGTGTGGTGTCGTCATGAATGCTCCTCTAGGTGTATAGTTGACATTTAACACCCTGTAGCAGGTACAGAGTCAAGCACTATTTATTTAATAATGAAGGACAACGATGGAACTGAAAATTGGTGAACTGGCAAAACGTTCAGGCTGTTTGGTAGAAACTATCCGTTTCTATGAAAAAGAAGGTTTATTGCCGCAGACTGTACGTTCGCGTGGTAATTTTAGGTTGTATGGCGAAGGGCACGCAGAACGTTTGCAATTCATCCGGCATTGTCGTTCACTTGATATGACCTTGGATGAAATACGCGATTTATTGAAATTCAGGGACGCACCGCAAGACAATTGCTCTGAAGTGAATCTCTTGCTAGACAAGCATATCGGTCATGTCGCCGATCGCATTAAAGAGCTCAAGGCGTTAGAAAAACAATTAAAAAACTTACGCAGCCTTTGTCAGACGTCCGAGGCTGGCAAAGACTGTGGGATATTGCAAAATCTGGCGACAACAGAAGGATTCGAGGCAACAAATCTCGGTAGCCATGGCGGCGGCTGCCATTAAAGAAGCCACCGTATTCTCCAGTGAAATAACGCATTTATCCTATACGCTTTGTACCAAGACGTTGATTCAACATAAAACTGACGACAATGATAGCCAGTATTGCAACTTGCGATGCGATGCTTTGCATCGACGGATAAATGCCGAGAAAGTCGATGCGTGGCACCGGAATCGGTGTCACGTTGATCACGCCAGCCTCCTGTAATGCAGTAATACCTTTGCCGACTAAGACAAACGCCAATATGGCAACCAATGCTGAACTGACAGCGAAGAATTCACTGATTGGAAGTCTGGCCGAAGTTCTGAGTAATACCGCAGCAATCACTGCCAGAATGACGATTCCCACCAATAACCCTGCCAACAAATAGCCACCGTTACCGTCGCCCCATAGGGCAGCATAAAACAGTACGGTTTCAAACACTTCTCGGTACACTGTGACAAATGAAAGCAAAAACAACATCATGGCAGAGCGCTTGTTCAATGCAGAAGACAATTTCTCTTTAACGTACTGTTGCCAACGACCTGCTAGACTCTTCTGATGCATCCAGATACCAACACTGAGTAACACTACGGCAGCAAATAAGGAAGAATATCCTGCTGTCATTTCCCGGCTTGCGCCGCTAAACGTGACCAGATAGGTCGCCGCGATCCAAGTTAGCCCACCAGCAGCCAAAGCAGCGATCCAGCCCGCATGCACATATGGCAGCACGTCTTGACGCTCAGCTCTTTTCAGGAAAGCAACCATCGCCACCACTACCAGTAAGGCTTCAATCCCTTCGCGGAGCAATATGGTTAAGGCGCTGACCAAGGTGCTGATCGGATCGCTGCTACCCGATTGCAAGACTGTTTGCACTTGGCTCAATTGTGATGTCAGTTGCTGTTCAATCGCACGAGCTTCGTTGGCTCTACCCGCTGTCACCGCAGCACGAAAATCGCCCATGGTCTTTTCAACATCGTTGAACAGCTTTATATTTTTGACTTTTAGTGCCGGTTCAGCCGGTTCAAAACCATCCAGATAGGCGGAGATTGCCAAACGGGAAGCTTCAGGAATATTTCCATTATCCAATGCCGCCAAACTCTCCTTTAAGCGCGATTTCGACAACACGACTGAATCCGATTTTTCTTGCTCCAGGATTTGTGCATTACTCTTCAAATACGCCATCAGCTGATAAGCCTGATCAGGTGGCAAATTCTTCGATAATGCTGTTTCAGAGGTTTGACTCAAGATATTAAGGGACGGCAGAATGGCGTGTAAAGATGGATTGTCTTTCCATAACTTTTTGCCGGCCTCACGGTCGGTATCGGTGTAGGGAAGACCTGCTGCGAAGAAAGCAATAGCCCAGCGTTCATCGTCAGTGAGTTGTGCAAAAGATGGCATGGCAGTCCCTTTCACACCTTGGGATATGATCTGTTGCAAAGAAAATAGACTTCTTTCCTTGGCTCTATCATGCCCCGATAACGCGATCGGCGGTGGATTCAGACTCGCTGCCAACGGACCATCGCCACGCCCCAGGCCACCGTGGCAGTTTGCACATTGTGCCTGGAACAACTGTGCACCCAATGCCAAATCAGGTGCTCTGGATGGAGACATTGGAACCGGGTAAGCCGCCAATAGAGCCCCTGCTAATTCACGGGCCTGTGTAGAAACCGACGTTGCCACAGATTTATCTGCAATCAAGCTGCGTAACCGAGCCGCTTGCTGCAATAAATTCTGTTGCGCTGCGTCGGCTGGCAGTTCTGCAAGTTGTCGTTCTGCCGACAAAGCAAATTCCTGCATTTCGCCATACTCAGCATGACTGACGACTTTGCCCTCTTTGACGGCTGCACCATAATCGACCGCCAAATAGTCCAGTAATTGCCAGATTTGCTTGGTCTTGTCTTGTTGTTGCATGGTTTGCGCCGCTACGGGCGAGGCTGCGTACAGGAAACCCAACAGGATAAAAAAGAGAGTTCGTAGAATGGACATAGTGCTTACTTCAAAAAATGTCTTGCTGTTTGAGGTACTGGAATGAGAATCATTATACTTTAAATTAATGATGCAGCCTGCTTGACTGTCCATTTTAGTCAATGGTTAGATTTGTTTTGTGTGGCTTGAATTACGCTAGGCAAGCATCGACGATGCTGAATTCTCCGGCCTAATGCAAAAAACCAGTTAGTACAGCGCCGATCAGGAACACACCAAGTGCAGCGCGGTAAACAATAAATGGCCAAGCCGAAAAACGCTCCAGGAATCGCATCAATCCCCAGATAGCGACGAAAGCCGATACACTCGCCACCAGCAAGCCAAACGCGAGCAAGGACCATGCCTCGGCAGAAATATGCGCATGGTAAAGCACCCACAATTCTTTTAATCCAGCCAATGCGATCGCAGGTAA
>JAUSDP010000002.1 GCA_030650605.1 bacterium | reverse complement strand
GCTCCGCGACCAGGGCTCGAACCTGGGACATCCTCCTTACATTGATCCCAAAATTTCTTAAGGGCATGGACTATATCATCACCCGGAGTGGGTGTAAGGCGCTTCGTCCCGACGTTACGTCGGGACTACTCCCCGAAGGGATAGTCTCTGAACCTGCCATCACTTGCTTCGCAATCCGAAGCTTTAGCGAAGGATTGGCTGCTGATTACCCTCGTCTTGACGTTAGGGCTTCCAGTACCGAAGATTACTTTATCAACGGCATCCTCGATTTTGTAAACAAAATCGGGACAATTCACCTTATTTTCGACCTAAATTACTTTAGGAAGCTGCGTAATTCCCCCGTGTATTTCTCTGTGGCAATTCGCGCATACGAGAATGCATTTATCAGATTCGGTTTTTATTTTTTCCCAAGATCTCGTGAGACCTCGAGTAGATAATCCGAAATCTTTAGTCTTACCATCTACATGGTGAAGATCAAATGCTCCAGCATATTTCTTATAACCACAAACACTACACTTACCGCCTTTATATTCAATGACCATTTCTTTGAGGCGTCTTCGCCTTTTTGAAACCGCAATCACCATATACGCTCGGCGATCGGAATAAGTCCTTTTCTCTGGCATATACACTTGAGTATACCATGAAGGGTGGCTTAGTATCACAGGGAGGCGCTCTACCGACTGAGCTATCGCGGAATATTCTTATTCACACAATACCAACACGAGCGTGGACTGAGCCCCGCCCGTACCGAATGGTACGTTCGGGCAGGTATCGCGGAATACTATTCTCTATTTCTAAAGAATAGTGAAATCATAACAGAAAAAAGACTTGAATCAAGAGACTTGTGTTAAAATAGGGGGGTGAAATCTAAACTCCACTCCGAGGTTTATCTTCAATACTTCTTGTTGATTGGCATTGTTATTGCCTTGTTTCTTGCTGGTTATGTGGCTTATCAATATCGACTTCTTGGTATTGAGTTAATGACCTTGGAAAAAAATAGTCTAGAAACCCAAACCCAATTAGAAAAAGAATTAACAGAAGTAAAAAAAGACAGATTGGATCTCACGGAATTATCGATATACCAACAATCCATAATTGACACATTCCAAGGTCAAATTAGCAGTATAGGTAGTACTGTAGGAACGCTTACGAAACTTTCTCAAACAGACAAAGAACTGCTCAGGAAATATTCGAAAGTATATTTTCTAAATGAGAATTATGTTCCCGCTAAACTCATTCAAGTGGAGGAAGCATCTATTTTTAAACAGGGTGGCGGAAATCTTCTTTTTTACGTGGAAGCCTGGCCGTATCTCAAAAAACTTTTGGATGCCGCTCACGCTGACGGTGTCGATTTGCTAGTCACCTCTGCCTTCCGCTCTTTCGGCACCCAAGCATCTCTAAAATCTGAATACAAAGTTATCTATGGCGCTGGTACGGCTAATCAATTTTCCGCAGATCAAGGCTACTCAGAACATCAATTGGGGACTTCTGTGGACTTCACTACTTCTACAGTCGGAGGTGCATTCTCCAAGTTCAAATCAGACCCTTCCTACAAATGGCTAATAGACAATGCTCACAAATATGGTTTCACCCTTTCCTATCCGGAAGGGAATGCGTATTATATGTTTGAACCATGGCACTGGAGATTTGTGGGAGTTGCATTGGCGGAGTTCCTTCATAAAGAAAATAAATATTTCTACGACCTAGACCAGCGCGAGATAGACTCATATCTCATCAAGTTATTCGAATAACTGATTAAATAATATGAAAATAAATATTAAGGCGACCGGTATAGAACTGACCCAAGCTATCTCCGATTACGTCTATAAGAGAATTTCTTCAGTTGAAAAATATTTAGATAAGAAAAATAGTTTGAATGTTATCGCTCAAGTGGAAGTGGGTAAGAGCACTCGACACCATAAGACGGGCAATATCTTTCGCGCGGAAGTTCATATTACTGGTGTGAACTTGGATTTGTATGCTGTTTCCGAACTGGAAGATTTATACGCGGCTATTGATGTTGTCAAAGATGAGATAGTGCACAATGCAGTACAATTAAAGGGTAAGCGAGAGACACTTGCCCGCAGAGGTGCTGGAATGATGAAGAATATTATGAAGGGTCTCTCTGACAGTACCGTTAGAGGATTCTCTTGGGGTCTGGAGCGTCTTAAATTTAGAAGTTTTAAAAAAAGAAAATGAATTATTGGAAACAAAAAGCAGTACCGTGGGTATCTTTCGCTGTTTTGGCTGGAGGACTACTTTCTGCCATTATTCTCCTATGGCTGGTAAGAATTGAGGCCGAGTTCCACGTCACTATTACCAGTATTTAATTGCCTTTCAAGAAATCCTGCCAATCCTTCTCTCTTTTGCCGGCTGGAATGATGCGAGTGGGGGAGAATTTACCGTTGATAATAGTTGCGTCTTTTACTACTACTCTTATCTCCTTACCCCTTTTGTTTGTGTAGAACATATAAGCGCCTGGCCAGTTACTGTATGCCAGAACCTTTTTTAGATTTATCTCTGCTTTATCATTGAGATTCAAGAGACCATCTTCTTTTTTTATCAATTTTGTATAGCTCGATTGAGAGTCTTCTTGGGGTATTTCCTGCACTTCCGCCCGAATGACCGGATTCATTCGGTCGGGCGGGTCACCACCTATCCATTTTGGAAGAAGTACTCCGAGTATTTGACCACCGGCTCGGCCGAGTTTCTCTTCCACTTTCTGATAATGGTCTGGCCAAGGTGTGATGGCAAGCTTTGCTCGTGCAAGTATCGGACCATGGTCTACCTTTTCGTCCATTCTAATAATCGTGACTCCGGGTTCTCCCAGACCGAGTATCGTGTTTTGAATAGGGGATGATCCGCGTAGTTGTGGTAGAAGCGAAGGGTGTACGTTGAGCGTTTTGTGTTTTGGTAAATTGATTAATTCTTCTGGTAAGATTTTACCAAAAGATGCAACTATAAAGACATCGGCATTGATTTTCTTAATTTCTTCCATCGGCAATGGGTCCTTGGCTGAATCAATCTTGAGTAATGGAATGAAGCCCAAGAGTTCCAATTCTTCAAGCACATATTTTGAGAATTGAGAACTGCCGAAAAAGACAAACCTGATTGATTTTTTAGGGAGTATTTCTTGAACATTTTGAGCTTTGTCAATGAAAAGTATTCCATTTAAGTGATCTGTTTCATGTTGGAAAATTTGGGCCAAGAGTCCGGATGCTCCTCGCTCAAACATTTTACCAGTGTCATCATAAGCCTTGATAGTTACTTTCTCACTCCTATTGACCTGTCCATAGAGGTAGCGAATGGATAAACATCCTTCTTCTACTTTCTTTTTTTTCTTCGAAGTCTTGATTATCTCCGGATTGATGAACACAAGATCATTTAACTCTTTGTCTACGCTCCCTTCCTTTATTTTTTTAACCAATGCTAGAGCGGTACCAGAAACAATGAATATACGTAAACTCTCTCCGATTTGCGGAGCGGCGAGGGCTACGCCATCTTCTTCAGCATGAAGTGCCTCTTTCATCTTATCGAGAATGACTCGAATTTTTTTAGACTTAATACTTTTGATGGGCACATTCGAGGCAATTTCTCTAAGCACCGCATTCTCTCTTTGTAGAATAGTAGTTTTTATCATTTAATTTTAAGACTCCCAAAAAAACAACGAGAGAAATTTGAACTTTGGGAACATCTTTTCAATAAGTATGCTAAATCTTCTATGGATAGGTGAGACGTTTTTATAGCTACTGCTCGCATAGGCAATTCTTTCATATCAACGGCTTTTCTCTCGGCATTGATTCGTCTATGAAATTCATCAAGCATCTTCAGGCGTGGATGCTTAAAAAGCCCTTTAATATTGAGGTTTTTCAAGTTTTCGTTCAGAGATTTCATGATAGTTATAATTTATAGTATCATAGTGTTCTAAGCAAACCTTTCAGCATGGCAAAAAAACTTGGTATCGATCTTGGCACCACTAATCTCTTAGTCTTCGTACCTGGCAAAGGCATTGTGCTCAATGAACCTTCAGTCGTAGCAGTTTCCGAAGACAATAAGATTTTAGCTATCGGCATGGAGGCCAAGCTCATGATTGGTCGGACACCAGAGAATATTATCGCTTACAGGCCGATGAAAGATGGCGTGATTGCTGATTATCGAGTGACAGAAGCCATGCTTCGTTATTACATAGATAAGGCGCTTGGAAAGTGGAACATTTTCAAACCTGACGTTTTAATTTCAGTGCCGGCAGGGGTAACCTCCACCGAGCGACGAGCAGTAGTGGAAGCGGCTATCAAAGCAGGAGCTAAAAATGCTTACGTGGTCAAAGAACCAATTCTCGCCGCTATCGGTGCCGGTATCCCAATCCAAGAAGCGGCTGGTCATATGATTGTAGATATTGGCGGAGGAACCACGGATGTTGCAGTTATTTCTCTCGGAGGCATTGTTGCCTCCACGTCTGTCAAAGTGGCTGGTAATAAAATTGATACCGCTATCGTCGACTATATCAAAAAAAATTATAATCTAGTTATTGGAGACAAAATGGCCGAAGATATTAAAATTGCTATAGGCTCTGCCATACCACTCGATGAAGAGCTTGTTATGACAGTCAAGGGGAGAGATTTTGTACTTGGTTTACCACGTACTATTGAGGTGAAGACCAATGAAATAGTCAGAGCCATTTCAAAAGAGTTGCGCGAGATGGTCAAAGCAGTTAGAGAAGTTTTGCAAGAAACTCCACCGGAACTTTCCTCCGATATTATCGACAACGGTATTATCATGACTGGAGGTTCTTCACAGCTTCGTAATTTTCCCCAACTGATGTTTCGTCGCACTGGTGTGAAGGCGGTCTTGGCTAAAGATGCGTATTTCTGTGTTGCCAAGGGTACCGGCGTGGCGCTCGAGCATCTAGATACTTACAAGAAATCTATTATCGCGAAGAGATAGTGGCTTTAAAATTTTCTATAGAAAAAGAACTTGGGGGGCAACTTGGCCGGGCAGGAATTTTAGAAACCCCACATGGGACGATACATACTCCCGCTTTTGTTTCGGTGGGGACAAAGGCCTCGGTCAAGGCGCTTACTCCAGAACAAGTAAAGTCTCTTGGTGCTGAAGTGGTTTTAGCAAATACTTATCATCTTTATCTAGAACCCGGCGCGGAACGTGTAAAAAGTTTCGGCGGGTTACACAAGTTTATGAATTGGTCTGGACCCTTGATGACCGATTCAGGTGGCTTCCAAGTTTTTTCTCTTGGCGTAGCATATGGAAAAGAGTTATCAAAGATTACTAAAATTACTGATCCGTCACAAATGATCGCTGAACGATCATTAGATTCTGAAGTGCCACGTCTCGCTACCGTTGGTGCCGACGGAGTTTCCTTTCGTTCCCATATTGATGGCTCCCTTCACTACATTACACCGGAGAAATCTATTGAGATTCAACACGCTCTTGGTGCTGATATCATTTTTGCCTTTGATGAATGCACCTCTCCGACAGAAGATATTCGTTATCAAGCAGAAGCATTAGAGCGAACGCATAGATGGGCTGAAAAAAGTTTGGATTATCATAAATCGAGGCCTAATAAAGACACGCAAGCCTTGTTTGGAATCGTACAGGGTGGCAGAGAAGAATTACTTCGTAAGAGGTCAGCAGAATTTATTGGTGGACTAGAGTTTGATGGTTTTGGTATTGGCGGTTCATTTGCAAAAGAAGATATGGAAAATGCCGTTAGGTGGGTCAATGAAATTTTACCGAAAGAAAAGCCGAGACACTTACTCGGTATCGGCGAACCAGAAGACTTATTTATGGGAGTGGAAAATGGCGTGGACCTCTTCGATTGTGTTGCGCCAACGCGTAATGGTCGTGGTGGTACCCTTTATACTTCGAAAGGAAAAATAAATATTAGAAACGCGGAATTCAGAGAAGATACAGGACCACTTGATTCAAAGTGCGAATGCGAAGTTTGTAAAAACCCACGCCATGGCGGGGTAAATTATTCACGTGCCTATCTTTGCCATCTTTACCGTGCCCACGAAATGCTCGGCGGTACCCTCGGCTCCATGCACAATCTCTATTTTATTATTAACTTAGTCAAACGCATGCGCCAAAGTATTTTAGATGGTAATTTCTTGGAATTTAAAAAAGATTTCCTTTTAAAATATGAATGAGAAAGCCGCGCGGTCGTAAAGACCCGCGCGGCTCTTGGGGAACGAGAGGACTGTTCTTGTATGGGCTATCCCACTCCTTGTCCTGATTTGGCAGTCACGGAAACATCGTAGTTAAATACGTTGCTGAGAACTATCGGTGATAAGGTCCAGAAGAAGACCATGAGTTCTTTCAGCGTGACTCCCGCACCTTGCCCATCAGTTCGACTGTTGATATGCTCACATACTTCGCCGGCTTGCCTTCGAAGACTATATTCGCCAGGGATACCATGTTCAATCGCGTACTGCTCTATGAGCAGTAACGCAATTTCTTTCCGACGTTCTTCCGTCATAATTTTCCTTTCTTATAAAGAACTCTGCTAACCCTGCAGTAGGGAGGTAAGAACACTTCTCTCACCTGTATACCCATTATACCATACTTAATGTTAACAAGTCAAATCAAGGTCGTGAATATTTAAAAATTGTTGTATATTATTGCTTCATGGGAATCTTCAAAATTCATAGAGAGTTCAGGCCGGCAGGGGATCAGCCCAAGGCTATAAAGGAACTCCTAGACGGGCTCAAATCGGGTCTGCGGTATCAGACTCTTTTAGGCGTGACTGGCTCGGGTAAAACTTTTACTGTCGCCAATGTGATAGATAAAATTGGCAAACCCACTCTTGTGATCGCGCACAACAAGACTTTGGCGGCACAATTGGCGCAAGAGTATCGTGAATTTTTTCCTAACAACGCCGTGCATTATTTCGTTTCTTACTATGATTACTATCAACCGGAAGCGTATATGCCTGTGACAGATACTTATATTGAAAAAGAAGCGATGATTAACGAAGAGATTGAACGCTTGCGTCATGCTTCCACTCAAGCGCTCCTCACGAGGAAAGACGTTATTATCGTAGCTTCAGTGTCTTGCATCTATGGTCTCGGTAATCCGGAAGAATATGAAAAAGTAAATTTGAAATTGCAATTTGCTCAATATCTCAAACGCTCGGATCTTATCCGTGATCTCGTTAGCATCCACTTCACTCGGACTAATGCTGATGTAAATCCAGGCACTTTCCGAGCACTTGGAAATGCGGTTGAGATTATGCCTGTTTCTGAAAGAATGATTTATAGAATTGAGATTGAGAATGAGAGAATTCAAAAAATATTGAAGATAGATGCAGTTTCACAAACTGTGCTCAAAGAATTAGAAACTTTTTACCTTTTCCCAGCCAAGCATTTTATCATTGCTGATGAAGATTCAAAGCGTGCGTTACTAAGCATCAAAAAAGAACTCAATGAACAATTAGAGAAATTCAATAAGGAAGGAAAATTACTTGAAGCAGAAAGATTAAAAAGACGAACTACTTACGACTTGGCGATGATTCGGGAGGTTGGCTACACCAATGGCATTGAAAATTATTCAAGACATTTCTCTGGTAAATCTCCAGGCGAAGCGCCCTATACTCTTTTAGATTATTTTCCTAAAGATTTTTTAACCATCATAGATGAGTCTCATGTTACTGTACCGCAGATTGGAGGAATGTATGCCGGAGATAAATCAAGGAAAGACACTTTGATTGAACACGGTTTTCGTTTGCCGAGTGCTCGAGATAATCGGCCGTTACGATTTGAAGAATTTGAAGAAAAGGTAGGGCAAATCATTTTCACCAGTGCTACTCCGAGTAAGTATGAGAACGAACACAGTGACGCAGTTATAGAACAAGTCATACGACCTACGGGGTTAGTGGATCCGGGAGTTTCAGTGAAACCGATTCAAGCGAGGGATCAATACAAAGGGCAAATTTATGATTTTATAGAAGAGGCAGAGAAAGCAATAGAAAAAGGTGGAAGAGTTATTGCCACTACTTTGACCAAAAAGATGGCCGAAGATTTGAGTGATTTTTTAAAAGAGAAAAAGATAAATGCGCGATATTTACATAGTGAAATTAAGACTATAGAACGTATTGAGATCTTAACTGCTTTTCGCCGTGGTGAGTTTGACTGTCTAGTCGGAGTTAATCTTTTGAGAGAAGGGTTAGATTTACCAGAAGTAACTCTCATCGGGATTTTAGATGCTGACAAAGAAGGTTTTTTGCGGAGCGATACTTCTTTGATACAGATTATCGGGCGAGCAGCAAGAAATGTTTCGGGTCGGGTTATTCTTTATGCAGATAACATGACCGGTTCAATGGAGAGGGCAATAAGCGAGACCTCACGTCGTCGGACTATCCAAACTGCTTACAATAAATCGCATGGTATTACTCCCAAGACAATTATTAAAAAAATAAAAGATATTACAGACACGCTCGAACGTGGACATCAGTCCGCTGTCAATTTGTTACTCGAGACAGATGAGAAATTATTTGCTAAAAGTCCCAAGAAACTGATTAAGAGTAAGAAAAAAGAAATGGAAGAAGCAGTCCGTGACCTTGATTTCGAAACAGCCGCTATTCTGCGCGACGAAATAAAAATACTTGAAAATCATTTGAGTAAAAAATAGTTGTCATGCTATACTCTGTGGCCATAGATACCCCCTAGGTCTTGCCTCGGGGGCTATAACTTATATGAAGGAACAAAAACAAGAAGGAAAAATCATCGTCAAAGGTGCGCGGACGCATAATCTAAAAAACATTACTGTAGAAATGCCACGCAATAAAATGATTGTCTTTACCGGTCTTTCTGGTTCGGGCAAATCATCTCTGGCGTTCGACACCATTTTTGCCGAAGGGCAACGGCGTTATGTAGAATCACTTTCTTCCTATGCTAGACAATTTTTACGTCAGATGCAGAAGCCGGATGTGGATGAGATCGTCGGTCTTTCCCCAGCCATTTCGATTGATCAAAAAAGTCGCTCGAATAATCCGCGTTCAACCGTCGCAACTATCACCGAAATTTATGATTATCTTCGTATTCTTTACGCGCGTATCGGTCGACCACATTGTCTGGTCTGCGGTAATGAAATCAAGAAATTATCAAACGAAGAAATCAAAAATTTCGTGTTAGATGAAATAAAGAGACATGATGGCGAGATGAGCATTCTTTCTCCAATAGTTCGAGGTAGGAAAGGAGAATATTATCAACTACTCTATGATCTTTTGAACAAAGGATACAGTGAGGTGATGATAGATGGCAAGAAATTTTCTCTGCGTGAGCGTATAGAGCTTACCAAGACAAAGAAGCATGAGATTATAGTTATTGTTGATTCAATTTCTATAGCTGATTTCAAAACAGACGAAAAATCATCATACCAGCGACTTTCAGAAGCCATAGAGAGGGCACTTTCCGAATCCGACGGTTTGCTACTTCTAAAGTTCGGCGAAGAAGAACATCTGATGTCAGCTAAGTGGGCTTGTCCGAAGGACGGTTTCGCCTTTCCAGAGATAGAACCACGTTTATTTTCCTTCAACTCTCCTTACGGCGCGTGCCCGGATTGTAATGGTCTCGGTACTAAATATTTTTTTGGTACTGAGTCATGCGAAATTTGTCTCGGTAAACGTCTTCGAAAGGAAGCTTTAAATGTATTGGTGGGAGGTAAAAATATTGTTGAACTCACTTCATTATCTATCAAAGATTGTGATGAATTTTTCAAAAAGCTTAAGCTGACAGTTCGGGAGAAAAATATTTCTAAAGTGGTCACGAAAGAAATAGAAGCACGTCTATCCTTTATGCTCGATGTCGGTATTGAGTACCTCTCACTTGATCGTAGAGCTCACACGCTCTCTGGCGGAGAAGCTCAGCGCATACGTCTGGCTTCACAACTCGGCTCTGGTTTGGTTGGCGCGCTCTATGTACTCGACGAGCCGACTATCGGTCTTCACGCCAGGGACAACGCTCGTCTTATCAAGACTCTTCTTAATTTGCGCGATTTAGGAAACACTATTATCGTTGTTGAACATGACGAAGAGACTATATACTCCTCCGATTTTCTTGTTGATATTGGTCCGGGAGCCGGTATCCATGGTGGAAAAGTGGTTGTGTCTGGTGATCTCAACGAACTTTTATTAGCGAAGAAGAATGAAAGTAAATCTCTGACCCTTGCTTATCTACGCGGGGAGAAAAATATTGAGATACCAGAGAAGCGTAGAAGAGCGGAGAAGGGGAAGATTGCTATTCGCGCTGGTTCCATCTTTAATATCAAACACTTGAATGTCGATATTCCGCTTGGTCGATTGGTGGCTGTTACTGGTGTTTCCGGTTCTGGTAAATCTTCTTTTGTTTATGAGATATTGCATAAAAATCTACAGTCGAGACTTGACCGGCGTTATCGGAGTGCCGCGACTCATAATTGCCAATCCTTTACCGGCTCTGAATATCTGGGTCGCTCAATCTTGATTGAGCAATCACCGATTGGTCGAACACCACGTTCGAATCCAGCCACTTATACCGGGGCCTTTACTTTTATCCGTGAACTTTTTGCCGAAACTGTGGAGGCTCGGGCGCGTGGCTGGAGAGCAAATAGATTTTCCTTCAATGTTAAAGGTGGCAGGTGTGAGATTTGTCAGGGTAACGGCATGATAGAAGTGGAAATGCATTTTCTGCCAACCGTTTATGTACCGTGTGATGTCTGTAACGACAAACGCTTTATGAAAGAAACTTTGGAAGTAAAATACAATCACAAAAATATATACGACATTCTTGAGATGACCATTGAGGAAGCCCTCACATTCTTCGAAGATATACCAGCGATTTATGATCGGATTAAAAGTTTGAATGATGTGGGTTTGGGTTATCTATGTCTCGGTCAGTCTGCCACCACGCTCTCTGGTGGGGAAGCGCAGAGAGTCAAAATTGCTTCCGAGCTCTACCGTCCGCACTTGCAGAAGACTATCTATCTTCTCGACGAGCCGACTATCGGTCTTCACTACGAAGATGTCAAAAAATTGATTGAAATTCTCCAGAAACTAGTGGACAAAGGCAACACAGTAGTAGTTATCGAGCATAATCTTGATTTTATCAAAAGCGCTGACTATATACTCGACATCGGCCCGGATGCTGGTGATGGGGGAGGAAAGATTGTAGCTCAAGGTACTCCAGAAGAAGTGGCAAATACTGACACACACACCGGTAGATATTTAAGAAAAACTCTGCGCAAAAAATGAATAAAGCACTTTTAACAAAATTTAATCTACCCGATGCGCCCGGGGTGTATTTTTTTAAACGTGGTAAACAGATTCTCTATATAGGCAAGGCGACGAATCTTAAAGACAGGGTTAAGAGTTATTTTGTGCGAGATATTTTAATGACCAGGAGTCCATTTATTGCCAAGATGCTTGAAGAAGCCCAAAAAATTGAATTTATCCAAACAGATTCAGTACTTGAGGCGTTAATTTTGGAAGCTAATCTGATTAAGAAGTATCAGCCAATCTACAATTCCAAAGAGAAGGATGATAAGAGCTACAACTTCGTTACTGTAACAAAAGAAGAGTTTCCGAAAGTAGTTATTACTCGCGGTTCGGGCACATACGGGCCGTTTCCGCACGGTAATGAACTCCGCGAGGCCATAAAAATTATCCGCAAGACTTTTCCGTACAGGGATAAGTGTATTCCTTATGAAGAAAAAATAAAAAAGTTGAAAAGTAAACCACCCGCCCGAACGACTGGTGTCGTCCAGTCGGGCGGGTGTTTCAACGCTCAAATCGGCCTTTGCCCGGGTGTGTGTATTGGTCGGATTTCAAAAACAGAATACCGAAAAATTATCAAACATCTTAAACTATTTTTTGAGGGTAAGAAATCTAGGTTGTTAAAATCTCTTGAGAAGGAAATGAAGATTTTTATCAGAGAATACAAGTTTGAAGAAGCTGGGAGAGTGAAAAAACAACTCTTTGCTCTAGGTCATATCCAAGATATCGCGCTTCTGAAGCGTGACCTAGAAGCTAACACCGAGAACCTAGAAACTAACTTTAGAATCGAAGCGTATGATATTGCCCACATCTCCGGTACGGATGTGGTGGGTGTCATGGTGGTATTGGAGAATAGAGTATTGGTAAAAAGTCAATATAGAAAATTTAAAATTCGGCGTGATAGTAATAATGATGTTGCTAATTTGAGAGAAACGCTTACTAGAAGGCTTGCTCACACAGAATGGAAATCACCAAATCTTATTGTAGTGGATGGGGGAAGGGGGCAGATCAATGTTGCTCAAGATGTTATAAAGAAAGTTGGTTTAGCAATTAGTGTGGTATCTGTGGTCAAAGATGACAAACACAAAGCCCGAGAGATTTTAGGTAAAAGCGTCGAAGATTCAACTTTGCACTCAGTAATATTTTTAGCAAATGCTGAGGCTCATCGTTTCGCAATCCAATATCATCGAAAGTTACGTGAAAAAAGATTCGAGGTATAATTAAGGCATGAATCTTTCTTCGAAGATTAGAGTAGCGGTTTTGCGCGGAGGTTCTTCTGGGGACTATGATGCTTCTCTTAAAACAGGCGAACATATTCTTTCAATCTTGCGAGACATGTCGGAGACCTACGAACCGGTGGATATTTTCATTTCCAAAAATGCCGAATGGCACTTGGGTGGGCTAGTCCATGAGCCACATAAGGCGCTTAGTCATACTGATGTTGTTTGGAATGCTCTCCATGGTGTGTACGGAGAAGGTGGTAAAGTGCAAAGGATTCTCGAGGGTCTTAAAATTCCTTTTACCGGCTCAAGCGCTATGGCTTCAGCACTTGCGATGAACAAAGATATGGCCAAACGTATATACCAAAAGCATTCTCTTCTCACTCCCGCGTATGAACTTATGACTGAAGAGAACTTGAACGCAGATCGTTTGATCAATATTTTTAGAAACTATCTGTTCCCGATAATAATCAAACCAACCTATCGATCCAGTGACATGGTTCTGGCACATACGTTCGATGAACTCAAAGAGTCGATCAAAAAAGCTTTTACTCAGTCGCCACGTTTGCTGGTCGAGGAATTTATCAGAGGCCAAAAAGTTACTTGCACTGTTATAGAAGGTGCCAGAGAAGAAATAATTTATGCTTTGTTACCTTATTCACCGCAACATCGTTTAGATAACTCATTGAACAAGGAAGTAGAAAAGATGACAAAACAAGCACACGAAGTGCTGGGACTCTCTCATTATTCTAGTTCCGACTTCATAGTTACGCCTAAAAAGAAGATTTATATATTAGAAACCAATTCCTTGCCGATGCTTCATAAGGATTCTCTGGCTCATCGCTCACTAGAGGCTACCGGTTGGCGCCCTCGCGATTTCGTTGACCACGTTCTTAAACTTGCGATGTGATAGAAAAATAAAAGGAGCCCGCAACTCCGAAGGAGTTGCGGGCTCTCAAGAACTGACTGTTCACCGAGGAATTTTACATTCGAGTACCAGAGCTATTTTCTTTAACGTCGAATTTTTTGGACGGTGCTTTCCTCGCTCATTTATACTGACTAGAGCTTCGGATACTCCAGCCAGAGTTGCTAACTGCTTCATGGTTAGAGATTGCTTTATCCTCATCTTTGTCCAGAATTCGCCCAACGGAGTTTCTCTTTTCTTCTGGCACAATCTCCGTTTTGGTCTAGTGAGTAATAATTCTCTTTCATCGAGATCGAGAACTTGGGCGATATCCTCGATCAACTTACTATTACCTCCTCGGTTTTTTCCCATCTCTATTTGACTTACTGCTTGTCTGGAGACGCCAATCTTCTCGGCGCATTCTCTTAACGTGACGTGATGTTGTTTCCGGCGCGCTCGAATAATCTTCCCCAACGTTGTTGGTTGGTATACTCTCTGCATTGTCTTTTCCCCTTTCTATTCCGATAACTGTTTTGTTCAAATCTGAACAGTATACTGGCATTAATATGATGACATGTCAATCACGATTCAAAATTATGGCAAGACAAAATGGAACATAAACCAGAAGTGGCTCATACTGCCGCCCATAGCGAGCACGTGAAAGACGTCATGGAACGTGAACCATCGATATTTTGGTTTGTAATTCTTGTGGGCGGAAAAGGCAAAAAATATGGTTCCGATCGTGTACAGTATTCCTCCTAAAGCAAGCCAAAACATTCCCATTATGGGAAGTAGTGAGTGAAGTGGTACAAGTGCTATTACAATCAGCCAACCCATAAGGAGATACATAAATGTTGGCAACCATCTCGGCGTTCGAACACGGAAAACTTTCAAACATATACCTACAAACGCCAGTCCCCAGATGGTGCCAAAGATACTCCACCCCCAGGCTGGGGGAAGAACGAGAAGTGCCAGCGGTGTATAAGAACCCGCGATAAGCACGTAAATCATTGAACGGTCGAGTATTTTGAAAAAATCTTTGCGAGGATGTTCATTGGGTATGAAGTGATAGATAGTACTCGCGAGATAAAGCAAGATAAGTGCCGTCCCGAAAATAACGAACGATATTATGTGTATTGCTGTGCCATGAGTGGCGGCATGAACAACGAGCACAGTAAGACCTGCGATAGATAAAAGTGTGGCGACAAGGTGTGAGAGACTACTTGTATTTATTTTCATGTGGTAATTATACCAAAAAGTTCGGACTTACTTCCAACAAAATCCCGAAATCGCGGCTTTGCCGTGCCGATGACAATTTCAAGCATGCCCCGTAGTGAAGCAAAACTTCTACTACTGGTTTTTTCTTTGGCGGTAAATTCTTTTACAGATTAATAAAGCTTAATCTTGAAATGCTACAGTGAAGTTTTAGGACAACCATCATTACCTATTTCTGGTAGTAATCCTCTGAATCTTAATTGAAAATAATCATTAAAGGAAATCTTTGTGCGCATAGTTGGATCGAGATTACTTTGATTATAAACAATCTCATTTATTGAGAGCCCGCTCTTACTTGCTTCATTTTCAATCTCTTCAACCAAATAATCAGCTTTGGCAATGCTTCCTTTATTGATGAAAATGGTAAGTTTCGGTTAAAAAGGGTTCTCATTTTTAGGATTTTTTAGACTTTCAAGAACCACGGGATCGTTCTCATGTCTTTCTTTAAATTTCTCTAATACCTCTTTTGAGGATTTAGTTTCCACCGAGTTGATACCAGCTAAAACAGAAATTCTAGAAGCGAGGTTTCTTAATAGAGTAAAGTCAGTATTATATTGAAAAGTAAAATCCATTGGATATCCCTTCTGCTCTAGTTTAGATAAACTTTGCTTTATAGAATTTTCAAAAGAAAGATACTCAAAAAAAGCATAAGAAAATAAAACCCCTACGAAGATTAAAATAATCAATAAATAATGGTTTTTTTCATATATCTACTATTATAACAAATTATTTCCCATGGCACTTTTTGTACTTGACCTTATTTTACAATAGTATCACATAATTACCTATACTATAACACAAGACGACCGCATTATTTTATAGTATCAAAATAGATTAAAAATTTTCTTTTCCCAAAACGCAGAATCGCCAACTGATTTTTTCGCCCAAATTTCAAAACAAACTGGCCACCGAGCGAAGCGAGGCGGCTTCCAATTCCTTGCACTTTTCTAAAATTGTGGACCTAGCGAGAATCGCACTCGCGACTCGTCCATGCCATGGACGCGTGTTACTACTATACCATAGGCCCCTATTTACTTTTTATTTCTTTGTCTTTTATAATCTGCTCAATTATTTTCCTATTCTTCCACTTTTTTAGCTTTAATTCAATCTTTACTGCTTCGCTTTTACTCTTATATTCTTGAGAGAACTTTAATACGAATGGGAGATAATTTTTTATTGATTTAGTTTTTCCGCTATTATGTTCGTCAAGTCGTCTGGTTAAATTATTTGTATTGCCGATGTAATACTCTCCATTTTTTAGACTCTGTAATATGTATACAAAATTAGACATCGCACTTCGACTTCCCGATGACCATCGGGACGAATTACTACTATACCATAGGCCCTTTCCTCATATTTTAATTGATTTTTTAGCTTCTGTCCTCTATACTTTCTCAATCTCAACTCGTTTGGGCCGCAGGTCCTGAGCGGAGCGAAGGGCCCTTAGCTTAGTTGGTAGAGCGCCTCATTTGCAATGAGGAGGTCAGCGGTTCGAATCCGCTAGGGTCCAC
>JAUSDP010000001.1 GCA_030650605.1 bacterium | reverse complement strand
AAGAAAGAGGAGATTCAACGATGGTCGTGCAAAGATTGTGGTTCCTCTTTTTCCTTCAAGAGAAAAGGCAACACCAAGTTTCAAAACTCCCTGGCCTTTAAGGCTGCTGACTTATACTTCTCCTCCGAAGCCTCTTATAGGGCTGTTGGAAGAGAGTTAAATTTAAGACCCAATAAGGCCCTTGAGCTTGTAAATAACCTGGGCGATAACTGCAAGTCCTTTGCCGATGTGGCTCATAAATTAAAGCCCACGTGGTCAGGCTATTTACTCATAGACGGCAAAGCCGTCTATGTTAAGAAAGAACGTTATGCACTGCTGCTAACAGCAGATGCAGAGACTCACGATATCCCCTGTGCCTACTTCGCACGGAGTGAAGATTATGAGAGCTACAACACGCTTTTAAAGACCGTTAAAGAGGAACTCCGCTATCCTATCAAAGGGGTCGTAATTGACGGAGATCCTGGTCTGGCAAAAGCCGTAAGGGAGGTATTTTCTGACATCCCTTGCCAGTTATGCGTAGTACATTTAGACCGTTATCACAAATACTACTTCAAGTATCAGTACAATGGCTCTGGTGAAGGCGTTGCTGAATTCCTTGAAATAAGCCACAGGCTTCTTTTTGCAACAAACACTGGTCATCTGAATCATGTGTACCGGGACTATTTACAGTTCCTCGAACAATTCGAGGATACGATAGACTTTAAAAACGTGCTTAAAAGCTTTGAATCCAAGTTCGGAAACCTATGGGTTCATTATGAACAGCCAGGATTTCCAAGGACTACCAATATCATCGAGGGCATCATAAGACAGCTAAGCAGAAAGATCGATGATACTGACGGTTTCAACTCTACAGAGACGGCTTGGAACTCTTTAAAGCTCTTGATCATGTGTTACAGGTTCAAGAAGTTCAGTTGCAGCAGGATAAAGGGCCATAATGGACACTCTCCTTTATCACTTGCTGGTGTAAATACAAAGGGTCTAAAGTGGGTTAAGTTTTCTCAAAAGTAGACCCACTAAACTGTTACGCTACC
>JAUSDP010000109.1 GCA_030650605.1 bacterium | reverse complement strand
AACCAGTGAATATTATCTGGGCAATCAGAAAGGTACGGAAACCGGTCCGGTTTATACATTTAGAGTAATTGGGACTGAATTCCCTACTCCAACTGCCACCATAATTTCTGCTACTTCTACCAAAGTTCCTGCAACTTTTACCCCAAAACCAACCAATCCTCCGGTTATTGCAACTCCCAGACCAAATAATTCGGCAACTGCCGAACCAGAAGCTACCCCAACTAAAATTGCCACTCCGGAGCTGGTTAAAACCTGGCCGGAAAAGCTTGGCAACATGGCAACAGATAAAATTGAAATTTATAATCATGGTAAAGAAATGGGAGTTTATTCTACCGACTGGGGAGAACTGGTTTATTTGGCTAAAAAACTGGCAAATATAGGTAATGTTAAAGTTAAAGGATATGAATTTCATTTTTATGATTGGAATCAGACTAATTTAATTCCTACAGATCCCAGCGCTAACTATGACCAAACTGATAATTGGGGCAACAGATATCCAGGATCACCCACTGGAAAACATTATTGGAAATTAAGACCTGACGGAATTTTGGAGGTACATATGACTTTACCAAAAATTTTAGATAATTATACAGGTGCAGGAAAAACTTATGTTTTGAATCAATTAAATCACGATACCGATGCAAGAGTAGCTGATGAATTATGTGGTAAAGGTGATTGGAAAATTAATCGTACCTGTGATTCTGAAGTATCCACTTTTGCTCGACGTTCACTTCCCTATGAAAAAGGAGATTTTAGCAATTTAAAAATCCAATTCCCCACTTCTAAATAAACCCTCTTACTTGATTTCCCAACCTCATTATTCATACAATGATACTAATCATATGCTCACTCGCAAATTATTATTTTTACTCATTCCCTTTTTAATTTTTACTTATTTTTTTCTTTTCGGAAGTCAATCTGTAAAACCTGTTTTTGCCTGTGATGCCTGTCAGACAGAAGAAACAACTACCTGTTGTACTGACTGGGTACCGTACGAAATGGATATAGATGGAAATTTTTCCGGCGGTTATTGTAATGCCTACGATCAATGTGCAACAGGATCATGTATCGGAGACCCTTGTTCCTGTGATTGGTCAGATCAAACCTGTGGCTATCAGGGTTGTTCTGCTTCAGCTTGTGATACAAGTGGAACTAATAGTTTTTGTTGTACCAGTCATTGCGGGCAAGAATGTGGAGGATCAGTGGCTTGTGATGCTCCTGCCTGTACACCACCCACACCAGCTTGTACCCCCAATTGGCAATGTTGGGATGTCAGTGGATGTAACGCTACAGGTTGCGGACAAAGCGGTAAAGTAGCAAGAACTTGTGAAGATGGATGTGGTGATAGTATGGCCAGTAGCCGTGATTGTGTCTCTGACCCCTGCCC
>JAUSDP010000092.1 GCA_030650605.1 bacterium | reverse complement strand
TAATCTCGCTACCGTCAGCCTTCAACAAGATCATGGTCGGATACCCGCGCACCTTAAAGCGCGCCGCCAACTTCTGCGCACCTGGTGTATCGCCATCGAGATAAACCGGCACAAAATGGCGCGATTTATCGATAAAATCCTGACGATTAAAAATAGTCGCCTTGACCTGATTACAAGGCGGACACCACACCGCGCCCCAATACAAGAACAAAGGCTTATGACTTGCCTTAGCCAGGGCAAACGCCGCATCCACATCATTATCCTTGCGCCAGTTGATGCCTTCAGTGGCAGAAGCGCTGGCAGCTTTATCTGCGGCGAGAACATAAGAACTGGGCAGGATGACAAGGAAAATACTGGCGATGGCAGCTGAGAGAATTTTCATAGTGGAGAATGGCTGAAATAGGTTTGCACGGAATCGTGAAAATTGAAGTGCGTAGTGTAGCAAAGATTTTTGCTGGCATGCGGCGGGCTGGTTTTATTCTATTTGAAAACGTTGACGCAATGTTTATGCGGGTGGTGGCGGCATTTGGTGCTGGGAGGTGCGTGGGGATTGCGTGTTTGGCCTCTTTCTTTTTAGAAGGGTAGCGTTAATTGCCTGCAACGTACTAGATCTTGAATGACGTTTTATCGTTGATGTGCGATTGCTGGCCGGTGGTAGACCGGCGGCTACTTACTTTTCTTGTCTCGCCAAGAAAACGTAAGCAAAAGAAGGCGACCGCACTTCACTGCCCTTCGGGTACCCGCTTGTGCAAGTCAAAAAATGGGAAGTGTCCACAACTCGCTGCGCTCAGACAAGGACACTTCTTTTTCCATTTTCTGCCTCGCACAATCGGCAGCTCAGAAGCGGAAGGCAGATCAAGGGCAACTCCGAAATTGCGAGCGATTAGAATCGGTCAATATTACGCACCCTACGCTAGCTGTTTTTTTAGGATTTTGGAATATATAAAACAGGTATTGCAGTTTCAGGAAATTCCTTATCACGCAAATTTCGCCAAATATTATCTTCAATTGAAGCACCTTCACACCACAAGTCAGAAATCAGCTCTTCTTTTCGGTATATTTTTATTCCGCCGCCATTGCTCCGATTGTCAATTTCGTAGACTGCACGTCGATTGTAGATAGTATAGGCAAATTCGCCACGCGAAAAAGTGACTGCGGCATAGCCACCCTTACTCCAATTTTCAAAATATGTTGAAAATACTTTTCCGGGCAGATTTAGCTCATTTGCATACGTAAGTTCTGGTGTTTGGTTATATTGTCCATATCGATAAATTAATTGACCATATTTTGCAGTTAATTCTTTTGTTGCGCAGAGTGACACGATTTTATGTTTCGCAGAGCAAGAAAATACTACGTTTTCTTCAGCGCCACACAAACTTGAATTTTGCAATTTTTCCGCTTGTACAGTTATTGGCAAGAGAATGATACTAACTATTAATAATCGAATATTCATATATGAGATATTCGTATAGTTACTTGGCACTAGGTACGCATAATCATAAATTGATATGTGAATAAATTGCGATTTGAAGTTTAATAAAGAGATTCTTAACGCACATAATCCTCGCACCAATTCCCACCCTACGCAATCTCGCCGTTGCTTTTGACTTTGAGAATTCCGCTTCTGAACTGCCGATTGTGCGAGGCAGAAAATGGAAAAAGAAGTGCCCTTGTCTGAGCGTAGCGAGTTGTGGGCACTTCCCATTTTTTGACTTGCACAAGCGGGAACCCGAAGGGCAGTGAAGTGCGGTCGCCTTTCTTTGCTTCCTCTTCTTTGGCGAAGCAAAGAAAGGGAGTAGCCGCCGGTCTACCACCGGCCAGCAATCTAAAAACAACGACAAGATTCAAATAAAAAACCAAACACGCAATCCCCACGCGCCCTACAGCCAAAAATGCCGCCACCACCCGCATAAACAGTGCGCATTCGATTTCAAATTAACGAACCAGAAAGCTACTGCTGCGCAATATGCAACTTAGCCAAAGCCAGGCGCCCAGACAGCAAATGATCATGCATCAAGCTGTTAGCC
>JAUSDP010000060.1 GCA_030650605.1 bacterium | reverse complement strand
GCAAAGGGAGTTAGCGTCAAACCGCTTATGCCTAATGCCTCACGATAGAAAAGCGGTTGCTTGTCGTGAAAGATGTCCATTGATATGCTGTTAAACCTGCCAGCGCTATAACGTCTTTCCCCTAGAGAGTGCATAGCTTTGCGCTCAAGCAACCAGTCAAAGCGGTCAGTCTCTTTCCAATCGTCAATAAGGCTCTCAATATACACCTCATAGTGATGACTGGGGTTAAGACAGTCCGAGTGTCCAAAGACACAAAAGCCCCCGCTATCAACGAACAGTTTGACAAGTTCGGCTTGTCGGTCAGGGGTTGCCCATACAGGCTTTGCCATAATATCACCCCCTATTATTGTCAACCTAGTGTTAGGGCGGTTATGCCGTTACGACTATCTAGGCGTGGACTAATTCCCGCTTGCCTTTTGCTTTGGCTACCGCTTGCTCTTCTTTTGCTACCGCTTCCGCTTGTGCTTCCGCTTGCGCTTCCGCCCTTGCTTCTAGGGCTTTGCTTAACTGGGCTTTGTCGTGGGTTGCGATAACCTCACCAGCTTTGACGGCTTGCGCAATCTGTGCCTTGTAGCCCTCTGCGTTGTCCTTTGCGACCTGTCCAGCGTAGCTTAACAGGTTAGCTGTGAAATTGTCCCGAACCATACGGACATTATCGGCTATCTCTTTCACGACCCGAACAACGGGGCGACCAGCTTGACTGAAACGGACTTGACCCGCTTTGTCATAGCCTAAGCGAAGCGGGCAACCGATTGCGTCAGACGGGATAGCGGTATCACCCATTGTGTTAGTAGCGGTGAAGAACGGCAACCAGACTTGCTGAAGGTCTATTGACCAGACTTTGCGACCCTGCGCTTGCTTCGTGGTAGGGGTTACAAGGCTCTTAATATAGGTAGGCGTTTCGTTATTCATTATGCTGACCTCACTTTCATTTATTCAGCATAACCGCCCTAACACTAGGTTGAACTACATTCTATATGACCAACTCCGTTAAGGCGTTTCGGTGAGCCTTGTGGTGAGTGTG
>JAUSDP010000084.1 GCA_030650605.1 bacterium | reverse complement strand
TTAACGCACTAAATCCCGTTAGAAGTAAGTTGTCTAAGACAACTGCCGAATCTATGATTCGGACTTCTAACGGGATAAACCGCTTAACTAAGCCTATTGAGAAAATCTCAAAGATCAAGCCAAACGGCGTATCACGCGTAAAGGCTATCTTACACAAAAGCCCCGTAACGTGCAAGCACGTCACGGGGCTGGGACTAAGATTCTTTCGAACCAGAGCCCTGTTACATATCACACGCGCACCGTGTGACTTTCGGTGTGTTCCACCGCCCAGATTCTCTGGGAAGATAAGTCAGTAGATCGTAGTGGTAACGTGGCCTGCCAGTACGACACCTACGATCACAGCGACTACTGTTGCTAAATTAGTCATGCTCCCGCGTAATCCCTCAAAACCGTAGCAGCGATTAGCCCGATGAATGACCCACCCAAAACCGCAAATCAGCGCCGGAAATAGTGCTACCACTGCCACCGGCGAGAAACGATAGTTCACACCGAGAGCCATCAACAGCATGGCTCCAAGACTCAGCAGAACATAAGATATTCCGCCACCTGTAATGATACTCATGATTCTTTCCATAAAAACCTCCAGAAAAATAGTCAGCCGATTCTTGAGAATTCCGGCTGCCGTTTTAATTCCGAGCATTCGGAATCAAAACGGCAACCAGAATTTTTACTCAAAAAACTTTCCCTCTCAGAGTTCTCGAATCGCTTCAAGAACTCAATAAAGGGGGAGAGGTGAAGTATAAATTCACTGCCTCTCCCTGTGAGATTTTTCAGGTTCAACCTCGAAACCTTCAAAGAACATTTCCATCTTGCTTTCTTTTTTAGTGAAAACTTGGATGGAATCGGTCGCCTAAGGCGACCTTGCGCCGTTTCACCCTTCAATAAGTCCAGGGTCTGCCAACGCCCGACAGGTTCCCGAGTTTACCCCGTCAGAATTGCTCTGCAATTCTGACGGGGTTTTACGACATCGGTATGTCGGGAGTGCTTATCCTAAAGTGATAAAACCCAGCATCTTGGCGATACCACCTTGAAACATGATAAAGATGACCCAGTGAATACCTCCATAGAAGTAAATCAATGGCCAAGCACTTTCAATACTCATGAACTCGATCATGTAGAGTGGCCGGGGACGTCTCGGACAAAACGCGGATATGGCATTGTTATCCACCCAAAAATCTTCGACCAGAGTATTGTTCACGCTCAGGCCTTGACAGAGCTGAGCGAAATCCATGGCCACGATGTACCCGATATTCAGGTATATCGTCGCCCCGATCAGGATGACCACAAGAATCATTACTTTACCCATCCGACCTAGAGATTTCCAATACCGGGTCTGAAAATTAGTTTTTCCCTTTACCACTTGAGACATGCCATCAGAAATTACTTGCATCTTCTTTTCCTCCTTTTTTCCGCACGTTAATTTGATTTTTTAGGAATCGCATAATACGATCCCTCTTTCCGACACTAACAAAATTATTTCTAACACCACTAATGTCGGAGAAGAGGAATAACATTGCAGTCTGTCCTTCAATTTCTTTCAGGACATATTGTTCTGCGTTACCTTTTCTTCTCTATATAATTGTCAAAGAACTTGTGTGAGACTTCCGTACCACACATCTACAGTATAGCATACTCTATTTCTTCTGTCAAGCACTCTTTTCTATTTTTTGAATTGTCGAAATATGGCTTCTTATATGGGTTTTGTAGAGAAAGCCAGCACATAGCGTGCTGGCATTGGGGCTCTCCAGACGGAGAACCGGCAGGACTAGAAAACGAGAATCTGGCTTACTTCACTGTTTTTTCGGCGGAATGTCCTTGCCCTTGTCTTTATCAGACTCGCGGGCAGTACTAAGACCAAGTTTATTCCACTCGGCGTTGAAATCCGATAGGTTTAACAAGGCCACACCCTTGTCTCCAGAAATTTGCTTTCTATCACTCTCACGCCTTACTTGCAATACTTGTAACAAACATCTAACAATCTTCTGAAGCATGACCAATCTCCTTTCTTGCAACAGAACCTTGTTTTATCTGAATCTAATGATAATGAAAAGCCCCCAACGCGCAAGTTGTGTGCACTCTATCGAGAAGAAGGCTCTTACCAACCTACAAGGCAAGACCTTGCAGGTTTAAATTAGACAAATCTACTACCCCGTGCTAACTTCTAGCGCAGAATAAAGTGTATTCGTAGTGCATAACCAACCAGATAAGGAGCAGACATGGACACTTATATACAAGGATCTGTATGTAATAGTACAAAAGTACGTGAAGCCATACTCTATAATCGGAGTAGAACACAAGATGTATTGAAAAATAGTCAGTATTACAGACTTGATCGATCACGTGCTAGTGATTACCTCTGGTGTGACGACGGCGCATGGAAAACAGCGATCCAAACTTTTTTCCAATCTCTACGCCAACATGGTGAAAGAGTGGTTTATGTTGATGTGTGTGGAAGGGCGAATGCATCATCATTAGGCGCAGATAGGAATTATAGTTTCTCCCTGCAACCAACCGATTATCACTTTTTGCGTTGCAAAGAAAACCTTTGCGTCCAGGGAGACATCTTTAACGCGAGAGACTTCTATTCGTTTGTAAATTTACTACGTAAAAATAAAGATTATCCGGCATTTGTGACCTTCGTACCTGTCGCGGGTTTGCAAAGATATACTCCATGGCATAAGGCCGAATGTCTTCACGCTGAGGTAATATACCAGCGACTTGAAAACAATCTCCGCAAAATGTTGGAGGTCGTGCGACCCGGCGGTTTTATTTTTGTCGGAAGAGCGTTTCAATTTACAGAACTTGGAGATTTTTTTCGGAGAAAACCACTAGAAAAATACGAGTCCTCGCTGTGGATTAGAGATTTCTGCAGAAAAAATAAATGTACTGTAAAGATTTGCGATCCAATGTTTGGTCCAAGTTTCCTAATCAGAAAAAGGATTAACAGGATAATCAGTCGTCCCTAACACGAATAGTTGTTGGAGGACGACTTTTCGTATATCAAAAAGGGCTCTTATCAACCTGCGAGGCAAGACCTTGCAGGATTGCTACACTAAAACAAAACCCGCCTCACGACAGGTTTTGTCGGGGCGGATAATAATTACTGTAGCTCTAGGATCAATCTTCGTCCCGAGCTTTAGGGCTTGGCGCAAAACGCCTTTCCAATTGACGGTACGCCCTGAAAGGATCTGCTTGCGGTTTGTGCTCAACAAACCCATTCTTGGAGTGGCTTACGACCCAAACTTTAAAATTGATTCCCCTTGCACCGAGACATTTCTCAATGATGCTATCTCGAATTTTGTTTGCGCACTCGCTCTCACGATTTAGTGTGCGCGTTCCGGAATTAACCACCAATTCCAAGGGTAAGAGATTATCAGCAAGCTCAACATCCTCCGGAAGAATTCGGCTAGGAATAAAGCTTACTTCCTCTTCCGAGTAACCAAGTATCTCGGCGATACTCGTTCTAATCAGAGTTTTGTGCTTCAACAGAAAATCTCGCACCACTGGACTGTTTGAAAACAATGCGTGGACGTGGGGCATCGAAGTCTCCTCCTGCATGACTGAAGTCTATATTCCGAGAAAGTCTACTAATTACAATATCTATTAGAAATAAAACTGCAAGCTTTTTGAATTACTTCCCTCCTGTTCTCGCTTCGGTGATCCCTTATGCGTGCCGTCCTGCAAGGCAAGACCTTGCAGGTTTAGCCATCTTCTGAAGCATGACCGGTCTCCTTTCTTGCAACAGAACCAATTTTTGTCTGAATCTAATGATAATGAAAAGCCCCTGACGCGCAAGTTTCGTGCACTTTACCGAGAAGAAGGGTCTTACCAACCTGCAAGGTCTTGCCTTGCAGGTTTAAGTTTCTTGCACAAAATAAACAAGAGATCCCCGACGCGCTTGCGCGTCGGGGACTGGGCCCTCCGGAACAGAGAGCAGGAAGGACTAAATAGCAGAACATCATCGACGGTCTTTGCTTATCTCGAGCGCGTGCTTGTTCCACTTGTTGTTTGCTTCGGATAAGTTAACTTTAACAACCTGCTCAGGCTCTACAGGAAGGTCAACATTCGCGAAATAATCCATTGTTTCTACCTCAAGGTGCCCAAGAGTAGCCCTGACCACCCCCGTCTGGCGATCAATCTGCTCCTTAAGACTTTTCATGTGTTGGTCTTTGGACTCTTTTCCCTCAGGTGTCGTCACGTCTGAGTTCTCGATTCTTTTAAAGCGGGCCTTTAATTGAGCTAAGAATTCTGTAACTTCTTCATACAATTTTTGTCGATTTATTACCTTCTCTTCAAATTCGTTCATACTATCCTCCCTCTAGTTTAAGTGCCTATATTCCAATACTATCTGCAAATACAATACTTATTGGAAGTAAAATTACAAGTATTATAAAAACTACTTCCCCCCTGTTCTCGCTTCTATAATTCCCAGTGCGACGTTTTGGGGCACGATGGCGTAATGGTCGAATTCCATAGTAGAAGAACCGCGACCTTCGGTCATGGAGCGGAGCGAGGTGACATAACCAAACATTTCAGAAAGAGGTACTTTGGCCCGCACGACCTTGAGTTCGCCCCGATCCTCCATCGCCTCGATCTGTCCGCGTTTACCCGAGAGATTACCGGTAATGTCGCCCATAAATTTCTCTGGCATCACCACTTCCACTTTCATAATAGGCTCAAGAAGCACCGGCTTAGCACGCCTTGCCGCTTCTTGAAAAGCTTGCGAGGCGGCAATTTTGTAAGCAATTTCCGAAGAGTCCACATCGTGATATGAACCATAATTTAGCTCGGCAGAAATATCAGTCATCTTGTAACCAGCGACGATACCTCTATCCATCGCTTCCCTAATACCCTTCTCTACAGCTGGGATGAATTCCTGCGGGATAACTCCGCCCTTAATAGCATCGATGAATTCAAACCCCGGCTCGCGATGCGCGTTCCTTGGTACTTTTGCCTCCGGATCATATTTAGGTAATGGCTTGATTTTAATTTTAACGTGTCCGTATTGACCCTTACCTCCGGTTTGTTTGATATATTTGTTTTCTACTTCCGCTTCACCCGTGATGGTTTCTTTGTACGCCACTTGTGGCTTACCGACATTGGCTTCAACGGAAAATTCACGTTTCATGCGATCCACGATAATTTCCAAATGAAGTTCGCCCATACCCATGATAACTGTCTCGCCCGTTTCTTGGTCTGATTTAATTTTGAATGTAGGATCTTCATCCGACAGTCGCTTGAGAGCCATACCCATTTTCTCTTGGTCGGCTTTAGTCTTCGGCTCAATGCGCAAAGAAATAACCGGCTCTGGGAAAGTAATCCGATCGAGAATAATAGGATTAGCTTCATCACAGAAGGTATGAGAGGTCTTGGCATTCTTCAGTCCAACAGCGGCAGCTATTTCTCCAGCGAACACTTTTTTTACATCTTCTCTTTGGTTTGCCTGCAGGCGCACAATACGACCTAAACGTTCTTTCTCCTCTGTAGTGGAGTTATATAAATAAGTGCCAGATTCAATCACGCCAGAATACACGCGAAAGAAAGTGAGTTGCCCGACAAATGGGTCGGATTGAAGTTTGAATGCCAAGGCCGAGAAGGGTTCCGAGTCGGAAGCATGACGCTCCACTTCTTCTCCGCTGCGAGGATCAATACCCTTGATAGCTTTGATATCCAGAGGTGATGGCAGGAAATCTACGACAGCATCGAGTACGAGTTGTACGCCTTTGTTCTTTAGAGCCGAACCAGCCAAGACTGGGAAAATCGTATTGGCTATAACAGCTTTGCGTAATGCTAATTTCAAAACATCAAGAGAAATTTCTTTTCCCTCAAGATAATCATTTATTAAAGCTTCGTCACTTTCCGCGATTTTTTCTACCAGTTCGGCACGATATTTCTCGGCATCAGCGCGAAGATTATCCGGAATATCTTTTTCAATTACCAGATTGCCCATATTGCCTTCGAAGTAGTACGCCTTCATCTTGAGAAGATCTATTACGCCCTCATGCTTAGCTTCTTCTCCAATGGGAATCTGCATACGAACCGCTTTTTTGGAAAGTCGATCGAGAATAGATTTGTATGAACGTTCAAAAGAAGCTCCAGTCCGGTCAAGTTTATTGACAAAGCAAATACGAGGTACTGCGGCTTCTTCGGCATAACGCCAATTGGTTTCAGATTGTGGTTCAACACCAGCCACGCCATCGAAGACAACAACCGCGCCGTCAAGCACTCGAAGTGAACGCTTCACTTCTACGGTAAAGTCGATGTGACCGGGAGTATCAATAATATTGAAACGTGTCCCTTTCCAGAAACAAGTAATGGCGGCGGCGGTGATGGTAATACCACGTTCGCGTTCTTGTTCCATCCAGTCGGTCGTAGTATCTCCTTCATGAACTTCACCAATGTCATGTTGGGAACCTGTATAGAAAAGCACCCTCTCTGAAGTAGTGGTCTTGCCAGCATCAATGTGCGCAATAATGCCGAAGTTTCTGACTCGTTCTAGTGGATAATCTCGTTGCATATTAATAGATTAAGAAAAAACGCCAGAGGCGTGTCATATAGAATACCTGAAACCACAAAAAATGCAAAAAAATGTAAACACCTTACTGAACGTTCGCTCTCTGACTTAAGTCATTAAATCAAGTGACTATTTTGGAGTCCATCATTTATAGCTTTGATCAGTAATTTTTTGCCCAAAGCCATATCTGATTCTTTTAGATACCCGAGATGAAAAAGAATTTTGGAAACGACATTAATCTCAAACATCTCATCGTGGGGCTCGAGAGCCCCTCGACCATGCTCCCTCGACAAAGCTCGGGACAAGTCGGGGTAAAAAAGAATGGCATCCTCTACGGCATCAAAAAGTTCCGGATGAGGCGCTTCACCTTGAACGAGTTTCTCTAGGAGAAGTAAGGGTCTAGCGATAGCGGGTATCGATGATATTTGTTTAATGAACTCTGCCGAAGTCAGACGCCAAGAATTTTTACCTTTCACAAAAGAAACCAGAGCAAGCGAGAATGGCTCGATATTTCCACGAAGTTTAGAGGCCTCCTTGCGTACCCCAATAGCCATGGCGCGCACCAAACCAAGGTCGCGAGTCATAATAGTGTAGATTCTATCTGCTTCTCGCGTCGGTCTTTCGGAGAGTATCAGTCCTTTAGTAGTGTAGATATGATAAGACACGTCAAAATTCGATATACGTTGCTTTTTTAATTTCAACCGCATGTTTAACAAAGAGTTCTTTGTCTTGTGTCGGCACGACATAGGACATCTTTTCCCCTGGTTTCATGCCTTTCTCCTTACGCATATCTTGAATGGCGCGTATCGCATCACGTACCCTTCCTTCTTCGATAAGTTCCTTCGTGAGTTTAATATCAAGTTCAACTTCTGATGACAAATTTTCATCTACGGTCACAGCTTTTACATTCAATTCTTCTTGAATTAAATCGAGAAATTCTTTTCCTAATTTATTATTTTTTATTATTAATTCATTCAACGGTTGACGAACCTTGATACTAGCTTTCGAACGAGCTTCCAGTGCAAGAGATGTCAGACGTCGTGTTTCTTCCATATTTCTAATCAAATCCTTATCTGCTGATTTAGAGAAGAAAGAAAAGAAAGACTTATCAATTATTGGCCACGTTTCAAGATGCACACTTTCCAGTCCATTAGATCCTTTCACTTTTTGATAAATATCTTCGGCGATAAACGGCATCACCGGCGCTATTAATTTAGAAAGTTCAAGAAGCACATGTTTCGTCGTGGTAATGGCAAAGGCTTTGTCATCCTGATTATCGCCCTTGAATCTATCCCGCGAGCGCCTGATATACCAAGTAGAAAAATCTGATATAAACTCTTTCATTGGCCTTGTAGCCCGCACCGTATCGTAAGTATTCATTCCTTCAGTAACAATCTTGATTAACTCATCAAGTCTTCGAAGAATCCATCTGTCTAGAACGTGCGTGCTTCGGCGAGGTTCATTATAATACTTATCATCGGCATAGAGTTCGTAGAATTTGAAGGAATTCCAAATGATGTTTAACACCTGGTTGTGAACTTGTCTAACTTCATCATTAATAAAACGAATATCTTCCGCCTGCATTACAACAGACGACATGAGATAGTAACGAAGAGCATCTGCACCAAAAAGATCTAAGTTAATTAATGGGTCAGTATAATTACCCTTTGACTTGCTCATCTTGCTACCGTCTTCGGCAAGAATAGTGCCCGTAGTCACTACATTTCGAAAGCTTATGTTATCGAAGAGGATAGTGGCAACGGCATGCATGTAATAAAACCAAGTTCGAGTTTGAGCAATATACTCGGCAATAAAATCTCCTGGAAAATGCCTTTTGAATTCTTTTTCATTCTCAAATGGGTAATGGTATTCAGCAAACGGCATGGAACCTGATTCGACCCAGCCATCTATTACTTCTGGAATTCTTTTGAGTGATTTACCATCTTCAGCAATTAGTTCTACTTCATCTATATAAGGGCGATGCAAGTCTAGTTCGAAGTTTTCATTGTGAGGTAATGGCACAAAATCAAGTTTCCGCACTTCTCCAGTTTTGGGATATTCTTTTTCAAGAATATGGATGGCTTCTTCTGCGTTAGCACCGCATGCCACGGTCAACAGCATCCAAGTTGGATCTCCATGCGAAACCAGAAGAATATTTTTATTCTGATATTTCTGTTCTAGTTCATACAAAAGCTCTCCAACACGACGGCGAACCTGATTTTCAGTCTCCCCACCCTTCGGGGGCTGTTCAAAAATAACTGGAGTGTTCGGAAATTCTTTCTCATAGTCCTCAAGCGGTTTACCATCATATATACCAAAACCATACTCACGCAAACGCTCGTCGTGAATTATGTCAGACACCCCGAGGGTTTGGGCGACAAGTGTGGCAGTTTCTTTTGCTCGAAGGATAGGAGAAGAGATGATGATATCAATACGTTCTTTTTGAAGATTCCCGGCAGAAACTTGCACCTGTGTTTTTCCTTTATCGGTTAAGGAGTATCCCCTACCATTTCCATCATCAGCAACTTTTAAAATATTATTTTCCGCTTCACCATGACGCATAACAAAATATTTATTGCCACTTTTCTTAGTATATTTTTTAAGCTCTTTAATAGAACCTATAACGTATACTTTTCTCCCTTCATCTTTCCAAATCGGTAGAGGGGATGCCCAGTACCGATTGCGTGAAATTGTCCAATCGGGAGCATTTTCTACAATATTAAGAAATCTACCGTGTTTGAGATGCTCCGGTATCCAGTTAATATGTTCATTAAGCTCTATCATCCGCCCTTTGACTTGCTGTATGTTGATAAACCAAGAGCTTAGAGCATTATATAAAAGTGCCGTACCACAACGATGACAATGAGGATATGAGTGAGTATAAGACTCACGCTTGAAGAGCAGACCCCTCTCCGCCAAATCTTCCTTGATAGCTTTCTCAGCTTTCTTAAAATATTGCCCTTGAATAAAGTTAGGGGATTGCTCATTAAAATGAGCGGAGGAATCAAGAAGTGGCACCATTGGCAAATCCAACTTCAAACCTAGGCTATAATCGTCCTCCCCGTACAAGACTGCTGTGTGTACGATCCCTGTACCCTCTTCAATATTGACGAAATTTCCCGATGCCACATACCAAACTTTTTTTCTAGATTCTTTTACGGCAGAAATTTCGTATAAAGATTCATAGGACATGCCAACCATTTCACTACCCTTGTGTTCAGCTATTATTTCGTATGGTTCAGACATCATAGAAAGTCTTTCTTTAGCCAAGACTAGAATTTCGTTTCCAATTTTTATTTCTACATAAATAATATTCGGACCCACAGCGAGAGCCACGTTACCGGGAAGTGTCCACGGAGTTGTCGTCCAAGCTAAAAAATAAGCGTTTGGGAAATCTTTGATTTTAAACTTTATATAGACCGATTCCTCTGTAACATCTTTGTAACTGTTATCCATAGCAATCTCTGCTTTGGCAAGAGGTGTCTCACAGTGCGGACAATATAAAAGAACCTTGCGCCCTTCATAAAGAAGGCCTTTTCCGTAGATATTTTTCAGAGTCCACCATACACTTTCAATAAATGCGTTATCCATCGTCTTGTAAGAATTGTCGTAGTCAACAAACCTACCAATTCGATCGATAAAACGTTTCCACTCATCCGCAAAGCGCAGGACTGAATCTCTGCAGATGTGGTTGAATTTGGCTATACCCATATCTTCAATCTCTTTTTTACTCTTTAGACCAAGTTCTTTCTCTACCATATTTTCAATAGGAAGCCCGTGACAATCCCATCCCCAACGGCGCCGAACACGAAAACCGCACATAGTCTTATAGCGAGGAATCACATCCTTGATGATTGAGGAAAGTAAACTACCGTAGTGAGGCAAGCCCGTAGCAAACGGCGGCCCATCATAAAACACGAATTCACCTTTCGGAGAATCTTTTTCAAGACTTTTCTCGAATATTTTATGTTCTTTCCAGAATGAGAGTATCTTCTCTTCCCTCTGGGCGCGCTCGGACTTTTCTGCCATATGTGGCTTATCTTAGCACCTTTTTTGTGCTCATTACACCCTCTCCGGCGTTGGAATACCAAGGATAGTCAGACCGTTTTTCATTACAATATTAAATGCTTTTGTAATAGCCAGACGGTACGGGGATTCTGGAGAATTATCAATAATCTGCTCGTGCGCGTAGAAATTGTTGAAACTACCAGCTAGTTCAGTAAGATATGTAGTTATATATTGTGGCGCATATTCCTTGCCCGCTCTCTCTACCACTTCCGGAAATATATATAAAAGTCTTTCAATCTCATGCGTTTCTCTTACCGAGCCCTCCCCTCGGTAAGTTACCGAGGGGAGGGCTCGGTTTCTGGCTTTCTCAAGAAGCGAGTTAGACCGCGCGTAGGCATACTGGAGATAAACTCCGGAATCTCCTTCAGTCGAAACAGACTTGTCGATGTCAAAAATAATATCATTACCTATCGCTTGTCGCAGGATCATATATTTGATAGCTCCGATGGCAATATCCTCATTACCCTTTACCCTCTTCTTCACCTCATCTATCAAATATTCGGCAGTAATGATATCTCCGGTTCTTGATGACATCTTGCCCGTTGGTAAGCGGAGCATACCGTGGGAGAGATGTTTCAATTTACCTTTTAGTTCTGAAAACATTTCTCCGATAGCGACTTCTATAACGTTGAAAAATGAGTCTTGTTCATTCGCTGTGATAGTTATAGATTTGTCGAATGAAAAAAGGTTTTTCTTTATTTCTGCAAGACCAACTTCTTTGGCTTCATAAGTTGGTAATCCTTCTGAATTTACAAAGACTCTGGTATGCAACCCGAATTTCTCACCCTTGAAAACTATTGCGCCATCACTCTTCTCGAACACTTTACTAACGTTCTCTAATACTATTTTCTTACCAACCTCAGCACTCTCACTTTCAAAAAAGTTGAAATCAAATTTAGTACCTAGCATACGATATATCGTATGAAATGATCCGAGGCTAGCTTTTTTCCCCGCATCATAAATTTTATTTATTTTTTCATCAGATCGTTCATATATTTTTTTATTTATTTCCTGAATTTCTTTTTTCGCTTCTTCACTATCTTCATACGCTTTATTGCCAACCACATAGGATTTTCCTATGGGGTTATCTTTCATAATGGCCCAGATAGCTTTCGCCACATGCAAACCAATATCTCCATGGTAACTGCATGTTTTTACATCCGCTCCGTTTGCTTTAATCATTCTCGCCATCGACTCCCCGATTGCATTGTTCATCAAATGACCGATATGAAATGCCTTGAACGGATTCGGCTGAGTATGCTCAACCATCAACTTCACACCCATCAGATTCTTATTCTTCCCAAACTCATCTCCTTTTTTTATAATTTCACTTAAACTATCCTTGAAAAATTCTTTAGAAAGATAAAAATTTATAAACCCCGGCCCCGCGATTTGAATTTCTGATATGAAATTCACATCGCCCCGAGCTTGCTTGCGATGAGCTTGTTGAACCCGTCGAAGGGCTTCTAAAATCTCCTTAGCTTTACCAGTTTTAATGCCGACATTAGTGGAGTAATCCCCCATCTTTAGATCAGATGGATGTTCTATGACAAAATCCTCCGCTTCAATACCGAGGGATTCCAGAGCTTTGACTATTAATTTCCTGATTTCTTCAGCAATCACGCTCTTAGTATTCTATCAATCTTTCGCGCAATATTTATCATATCCTTCTCTTTCTTGCCTCGAGTTGTCTCTGCTGCGGTACCGAGACGCAGACCGGACGGATCCATGGGGCTTCGAGTATCAAACGGTATGGTATTTTCATTCACAATAATCCCTGCCGCTTCTAATTTATCAGCTGCTTCCCTACCACCAATTCCCTTACCTTCTCTCCAAACATCCACACGTAAGAGATGAGTCTCTGTCCCACCTTCAATGATTCGCCACCCGAGCTGTGATAGTTCGTCCGAAAGTGCTTTAGTATTTTTTACAACCTGTTTAGCGTATTTTTTAAAAGCCGGACTATTTGCCTCCTTCAGCGCCACGGCTACAGCTGCGATCTGATTGAAGTGTGGGCCGCCCTGGAGACCAGGGAGAATCGTCTTATCTATTTTTTTATGTAACTCACGATAATCAATTCTGGAGAAAATCATGGCAGAACGTGGACCACGGAGAGTTTTGTGTATAGTCGTAGTGACTATGTCCGCGTATAGAAACGGTGATGGGTATACTTTTCCTGCTACTAAGCCCGCAAAATGTGACATATCTACCATAAGTAAGGCGCCACAGGCATTCGCAATCTCCCTAAACTTTCTAAAATTAACAACATGAGCATAGGCAGTGAAGCCAGCTATAATAAGTTTAGGTTTTTCCAAAATGGCCAGCCTTTTAAGTTCTTTATAATTAATAAGTTCATTTTTCTGGTCAACTTTATATAAAACTGGAGTCCAAAATTTTCCAGTCATAGAAACTTTTTGCCCATGTGTTAAATGCCCACCGTGTGACAAAACCATGCCCATGATCTTTTCAGATGGAGGGACAAGCGCGCAGTAAACAGCAAAGTTGGCCGGCGAACCAGAAAGTGGTTGCACATTGACTGACCATTTTTTCGAAGAAAGGTTAAACAGCTTCAAGGCTCTTTTTTGGGCTAGTTTTTCTACTTCATCAACAATTTTACAACCACGATAATATCTCCTTCCTGGGTATCCTTCCCCATACTTATTAGTTAATTCTGAACCTAGCGCATATAGCACATCTTGCGAAACATAATTCTCAGAAGCAATTAAATTTATCACGCTTTTCTGGCGTTTTTTCTCAGCTTCGATAAGTTTACTGATTTCTTTGTCTTTCATTTATTTTCTATCTTTTTCGTCAAAACCCCCGGCTACGGTCATTTCTCCCTTTAGAGGCGGGTGTGGATCGTAGCCTTCGAGAGTTACCATCTCTGGTCTAAAGCTTTGTAAATCTGTGATTTCATTACCCAGTACCAATCTCGGAAAAGGTTTTGGTTTACGAGTTAGTTGTTCTCTTACCTGATCCAGGTGGTTGTGATAGATATGCACATCTCCCAACGTATGAATAAACTCTCCGGGTTCGTAGCCTGTAATTTTTGCTATAATCATGGTAAGAGCAGCATAACTAGCAATATTAAACGGGACTCCGAGGAAAGTATCACAGCTCCTCTGGTAAAGAAGACATGATAATTTATTACCAGAGATGTTAAAGTGAAATAATATGTGACACAGAGGAAATGTTAGGGCCTCCCCTGGTTTGGCCATAGCATATAAGAATTGTGGATTCCATGATGACAAAACAGTGTGTTTTCTCTCTGGAAAATTTTTTAGAGTATCAACTACCCACGCTAATTGATCAATTTTTCTGCCATCAGAAGCTGGCCATGCACGCCATTGTTCTCCATAAATACGTGGCAACTCCCCATGCGCTTTGGCAAACTTTCCGTCTGTTTTAATTTTCTCGATAAAGTCTTCTTTAGATAATTCCGGAAATTTTCCCTTCCCTGCTTTATCTTTATATATCTTGTATGGATAGTCATTCCAAATCGGAACCTTATTATCGACTAAATATTTGATATTAGTCTGGCCAGACATGAACCAGTACAATTCGTGTAAAATCCCATTCCAATAAACTTTTTTTGTCGTAAGCAACGGGAAACCCTTCGATAGATCAAAGCGTATTTGCCTGCCAAACACACTGGTCAGACCCATACCAGTATTATGATCGTGCTTCTGAACACCATTATCTATAATATCCTGTAGCAAATTTAGGTATTGATATTCTGGATGTTTTTTATCACTCATATTATTTTTTCTTAGCCTTCTTAATTTTCCGCGAAACATTTTTAGGTGGGACTTCAATTTTCCACTTATCGTTCACATAATGATTAATTTTTTTATAACTTTTCTCCGGTTCGGTAAGCATTTGTGAGAAAGTGAGCTGGCCTACCGGCATACCGGGAGTTAAGACGATAGGAACCTCATTCAAATTACAGAGTTCAAAGGTGATACATAGAAAATGTCCCGGGTTAATCAATCCGGCAGTATTATGAACCATAAGCCCAATGCGGGCTAGGCTTGATTTACCATGCAGTTGTATGACGTACTTTTCAGACCCAAAGTAATCGATGGAGATACCGAGAATACTTACTCCCGGATGCAGAACGAAGGTCTCGCCCTTCTTTAATATTATATTCTTAGTCTTGGCAAATTTTTTCTTAACCGGATCTATGGCATCTATACTGTGAGAATCAGTCATCATAAACTTATTCCCCAGAAGGATATCGTAACTTGCCGGTTGAAGTCGTTTTAGGTCAAAGTCCGATAGGATTATATCCCCAGCCCTCACTGCCCTCTTAATGTCTATATCTGATAAAAACATTATGGTATAATATCATCATTATGGAGCAAAAAACAATTAGGGTGTCGCGGAAAAAACTGTTTTGGATTGTTATTATTTTAATAATAATTGGTCTTTGGTGGGCTTATCAAGAACCACGTTATCAGATTTTACCAGCGATGATGAGCGGCGGCTATGGTGTGTCCGACATTGTCTCTCCATCAACTTCTGCTCCAAAGTCACCAATAATGGAAAACTTGGGTGCAATCTATCCGGATTATTATCGACAGAACCCCGATATTACCGATACTCGCCAATTTTTAAAAACAAGCTTCTCTGCTGAAATTAAAACTCGTGACGTTAAGGATATGGTTCGTGATGTTAGAGGTATCATTCGCGATGTTGAAGGTCGAATCGATAACGCTCAAGAATCAGAAAAATATAGCTATGTTAGTTTCGTCGTACCTAAAAGCAGATTTGATGCTTTTCGTGATGAGATTGAAAACTTAACTCACGAAAGACTAATTACAGTTAACGAATCATCAGAAAACCTACTGGGCCAAAAACAATCTATTGAAGAGCAGATGCAGAACGCCACTTCCACTTTAGCTGATTTGCAAAAACAGAAAATAGCTCTCGCCACTAGGCACAACCAAACCTTAGCTAGCTTGAATGCTCAACTGGTCGCCCTACAAAACCAAGTTCCCTATCCAACAGAACAAGCTTTCGCCATCCAGCAAAACATTGATAGCGAGAATAAATCGTACAGTTCACAAAACCAAAATCTAGCTAATAGTATTAACCAATACAAAGCTCTAATTACCGGAATAGAAAAACAAGATACTCAATTTGCTAACAACATTGAAACCGTCAACGGCTATATTTCAGTCAATTGGGTCACTTATTGGCAAGTAACCAAAATCTTCTCGCCGATTCACCCAAGCATCATTCTGATCATCCTAGCGATCATTCTTTGGAAAGTTCTCGGTCGTGCTGGAGTCGTGCCAAAAATTGAATTAGTTTAAAGCAACAGATATTCCTGTTTCTTGTATTTATTCTACGTTAAATATCTTATCAGTCCCGTAATAATCGCGCCAATTTCCATTGTAGTGTGCAAACATTCTCTCCAAGCGATCTTGGGGTAACTCTTCAACTTCGAAATCTCTCATCATTCCAAGTAATTTATTTTTCACGCTATCGACAAGGGTACGGTCTGTAACTATTTGTTCAAATTCCGCCAGATAGCCGTAACCGGCATTTTTATCAATACAAATATTAGTATCACCCAATTTATATTCTTCACGTTCGCGCGACCATTTAGCCTGATACTCGAGACCAGCATCCAAAAGAAGTTTGTCTAAATCGTCCAGAAGCATCTTCATTTCTGACTCGAACTCCATACGTGAGACTCCATTAGCACTTGTATCACTCCCGATGGAAGCCTTAACCACCAAACGAACTTCTCCGTCAGTATAGCGAGTACGTACAGAGAAATTACTCCCCTCTTCCAAAATTTTATTGAATTTTATTTTATCTTCTCCACTTAGATGCGAATTAAACTTTGCTTTAAATTTCTCCGCATCATTGAGTATAAAGTAATGATTGAGCTGATTATTTTTCTTCACGAGTATACCGCCCTTCTCCTTAATTTTTCGTTTCAATTTATCAGCCGATTCTTGGTTGCCAAGAAGACTTTTGATTTCGATTTCATATTGAGACATAATTAGATGAAATCATGTTACCACGAATTAGCATTATAGTGGCTCATTCCAAAAACATGGCCATAGGTAAGGCCAATACGCTTCTCTGGCATTTACCGGAAGATCTTAGACGTTTTAAAAAGTTGACTATTGGCCATCCTATAATCATGGGCCGAAAAACTTATCAGTCTATCAATAGACCTCTTCCAGAGAGAACAAATATAATAATTACCAGAGATACAAATTTAGAAATTCCTGGATGTATAGTCGTTCACTCGGCAATTGAGGCGATTGAAAAAGCAAAAAAACTTGACCGGGAAGAAATTTTTATTATCGGCGGAGCAGAGATTTATAAAGAGACCTTACCTTTGACGAATAGACTGTACGTGACCAAAGTAGACATAAACGTAGATGGTGACGCTTTCTTCCCAGAATATTCGAAAATATTTACCAAAAAGATTTCGGAAGAATCCGGAGAATTTGAAGGATTAAAATATTCTTATCTGATACTTGAGAAATAAGAAAGATTCATGTAATATGGCTACCAGACAAAAATAGATCGTCCGAGAAAGACGAGGAGGTGCGAAATGATCTAGCAGACTGTAGTCATCATCAAGCCTGATGGTGTGATGAGGGGTATGAGTGTCGTGAACCAGATCAAGCAGAGATATCTCGATGCTGGTCTGAGCATCGTCCATGAAATCAAGTTGCGACTGGATGAGTCCGAAGCTCGCAACTTCTACAGGGAACATGAGGGCATGTTCTACTTCGAGGGTCTAGTACTATCCATGATAAGTGGTCCTTGTATCGTGTTTGTTCTCCGGGGCGAACAAGCCGTCAAGGTAGTGCGCGCTCTCAACGGCGCGACCGATCCAGCTAAGGCAAAACCCGGAACTATCCGATACGACTTCAGGAGCGCCGGAGGGCCATTCAATACTGTTCATGGTTCCGATAGCGCCACTGCATCCGCGCACGAGGCCAGAATTATTCTGGATGCTCAAGCTAGAGTTGTTGTTGTTCTAGATTCTCTGTGGAAATGAAAAGATGTGCGACGGCACCCTCTGCGGGAGAGGGTGCTGTTTTTTATTTAAATAGACCCATCTATTACTTCACTTCAATTTGAACAATTTAGCAAACAATGGAAGATACATGTCATCTTGGATAGCGATTTCCAACTCTCTACGATAGGCTTTCTCAGAAAACTCCACCGGAGCCTTTGTAATAATGGCCAAGGGCTGTTGTTCTTTGCCCTCGCCCATGACAAGAACTGCTGCTGCTGCAAGACTATCAGCGATATCGACACTGGAAAATTTAAATTTTCTGCCAAAGATATCCCTTTGCCCTTTATAATCTTTAACGCTTCTAAAACCGGCACAGCCTAGAGCGACTCCGGTTACTCCAGACCGTAGTGGCACAGTTCGGCTGTCAGTAATTAAAACACCAAGATTTTTAATACCATATTTTTGTTGTAACTTTTTTCGAAGCAATCGAGCTGTTTTGAAACTATTTTTAGGCAAAAGTATGAATTTGCCGCGAGCATTGGATTCATCAATACCCGCAGAAGCCATGACCATACCGTCCCTTAAGGTCATCCAGATATGCTTCGTGTGCAAAGCAAAATCACTTTCTTTTTTTATCAATTTTTCTTTTATTTTGTCGTTTCCTGCAACAGCCGTGCGTCCTTCCGCCAGAGCAACAATTTTGGAAGTTACAACTATGACCGATTTATCTGTAAGCTTGTTAAAATAACATGCAACAAAAGCAAATAAATCATCGCCTTCTTTAAAAACTTTTGTTCTTATTGGTTTTACGATCACGATAGGTATCTTACATTCTTCCATACATTTAACACCAATGACACAGATTCTTTGATATATTAAGGCAACTAAGCTATGATGCCGCCAGAGAAGAGCGGAGCAGTTCGCTCATGTTCTTCAACCCATACACTGTAAAAACCACAAGAAAGGATAAAGTCATGAAGAAAAACAAGAAAGAATCTTTGATCCTCGGCCGCATATTACAGAAGATTGCCCCCCGGATCGGGGCAAGGGTTATCTTGGAACCCGAATGGGAAATTGTCGGCCAAATTACTTTCAAAACCGGCCGACGATCGTACTTCAGATACAACACCCTTGACCTAAACCCGGTAGGTGCCTCGGACATCGCTAAAGACAAAGACTACGCAAACTTCTTCATGAAAGCGATGAGTTACCCAATCGTTCCAGGGAGCAAGACATTCTTTTCGGATGAATGGGCCAAGGCTATTGGTTCGCCTCGTCGAAACATCGACGCCGCCTATAGACATGCTCGAAAGCTGAAATTTCCCGTCATCGTCAAACCCAATAGTGGCAGTCAGGGTACAGCAGTATCACTCGTTCACAACAAGCATGAATTCTACAGGGCGGTACGAGTCGTGTTTAAGAGTGATCGAATAGTTCTCGTACAACAACTAGTACACGGCAAAGACTATCGCCTCGTCGTCCTCGACAAGAAGATAATCTCGGCCTATGAGCGTATCCCACTCAATGTTATCGGTGATGGGAACTCCTCAATTGGAAAGCTCTTGGAAACAAAGCGGAGGCAGTTCGTCGCATCGAGCCGTGACACGCAGATCAGGATGAGCGACCCGCGAATCAAGATGAAGCTCGCGCATCAGGGTTTAACCTTTCGTTCCGTCCCCGCCAAAGGACAGAAGCTTTACCTACTGGATAATGCTAATCTGTCCACCGGCGGTGACTCGGTGGATGTAACCGATAAGGTACACCCTGCGTTCAGAAAACTAGCGATAAAGATCACTCGTGACATGGGATTACGCCTCTGCGGCGTTGATCTCATGGTCGAGGGCAATATCAGCCAGAAACCAAATGAGTTCTGGGTTCTTGAGGTAAACGCTGCCCCAGGCCTCGATCATTACGCACGCATGGGCAGAGCGCAGGAGAAGATCGTTGAAGCCCTCTACCTAGAAGTTTTGAAACATATAGAGCGTTAGAGAAAGCGATCATTTGATGCTGGGATAATGCTGGGGTGGTAGTTTCACCATCCCAGCATTTTCTATATACTTTTAACTACTATGGGTATTTCTCTTCAAGAATTCAGTGATCTAACTGCCACATACAATGGGGCAATCTTATACCAACCACTTTCTGGTGAGATTGATTATAATAAGCCCTTATTTCCAATAAATCTACATCCTAACCAAATGGTGTTGCCGGTAAATACCAACGAGAATCCCTTTGCTTGGGCAGATAAATGTGCAGAGTATTTTAAAAAAGACATACCGTACGTATTGGTGCCAGGCTCTAACTTTGATATCTATGGGACAAGACATGGGAGAGGCGGAGGCTGGTATGATCGCTTTTTATCAAAAATACCAACCACTTGGTTAAAAATCGGAATTACTGACACTTCCCGACTATCTTTCCAACAGATTGCAAAAAGGCCTTGGGATCAGACTGTTGACTGGGTACTTGCGTGCGATAGCGGTGTGTGGAATATATATAAGGTTACCCCTTAACCTCCACGCCCATACTTCTTGCTGTACCGGCGATAATTTTGGAAGCGGCTTCGATGTCATTAGCATTTAAATCGGACATCTTTTTCTCCGCAATTTCCTTTAGTTGCGATTTGGAGAGAGTGCCAATTTTAGAGGTGTTGGGAACGCCAGAACCTTTCTCTTGACCTAAAGCTTTGAGAATCAGGGCTGAGGCAGGTTCAGTTTTATAAGTTAGTTTGTAACTTTTATCGTCAAAAATTTGAACGACTGTCGGTACTGTTTCACCCTTGCGATCTTTGGTCTCTTCATTAAAACGTTTGACAAATTCGCCAATTGGAATACCGGCGGAACCAAGCACCGGTCCGAGTTGTTGACCCGGCACTGCTTGTCCGCCAGGGATTTGAAGCTTTAATACCTTTATAACTTTTTTAGCCATAATGTCAGATAGAATACTTTAAATCTTCTTAACTTGCAAAAAATCTAATTCGACAGGTGTTTCGCGACCAAACATATTAACTAGAACCTTAACCTTTCCACGTTCCTCGTCAATTCCAGACACCTTACCTTCGAGATCCTTAAAGGGACCGTCGACAATAACAACTGCGTCATTTTCTAAAAGATTGATAGTATGCGTCACCTTGTCGGCAGACATTCTAGAAAAAAGTTCTTCTACCTCTGCAGTATCAATAGGCACCGGATAGACACCCGAACCGACAAAGCCTGTTACTCTCGGGGTATTCCTGACCACATACCAAGAATCATCGGTGACAATCATGTCTACCAGGATATATCCCGGATAAATTTTTTCCTCCTCTTCCACTCGTTTACCTCCCTTAATCTTAATTTTCTTTTCGGTGGGTACAATAACATTGAAGATTTTATCCTCCATACCTAAGGACTCGATACGTTGTTTGAGATTACGCATTACCGCATTTTCGTACCCGGCATAAGTATGGACAACGTACCAATTTCTACCATCGGAAATTTTTTGTTTAGCCATAGAATCAGTTTAATAAATTAAAAAACGAACTTTTGAATAATCAGAGAGAAAAGATAATCAAAGAATCCTAGAAAAATGGAAACAAAGATTGAGATGAGAATCACCACCACTGTGAAGATAATCGACTGTCGCCGCGTCGGCCAGGAGACATATTGAAGTTCCCCACGCGTATCTTTGATGTAGTTTATCAATCTATTCATATTTTAAGTTTAAAAAACACCCCCCGGGCGTTCTTTGATAGTACTATATATAGCCCTCGAGCGTCAAGCTGAAAATTTATCTTATCTCGTAGACTATCGTCACATTCACACTTACTTTGTTTTCTCCTATGGGGATAGTCGGGGCGGGAGCAGAAGCTGTTTTAACCATAGTATCAGCTCCAAAACCCTCGGCGTAATATGGTGTTACTCCACCGGTATTATCGGAGAAGCTTACTACTCGTACCAGTCGCACTCCAAGCTCTTTGGAAAGTAGTTTAGCTTTCTCTCTTGCGTCAGTAATCGCTTCGGCTCGAGCTTCATCCAATATTTTGTCAGGCTCATCGACTGTAAAAGAGATATTCGAAAGTCCAGTAGCACCATTCTCTCCCGCCACAGCGAGTGCCTCCCCCACATCTTTAGTAGACCTCACTTTTACAGAAACATTGTGGCTGGCGGTGTAACCATCTTGAATTTGTCTAGATGGTGGGCAGAATGTCGAGGAACAAATAGTCGACCCAAAAATATATTTCGGCTGTAGAGAATAATCGGTCGTATTAATATCTTTCTCTTCAATACCAAGTGACTTAAGTCCAGTTAAAATAGCGTTCATCTTTTTAGTCACTTCTCCTTGAGCATCGCTTGCTACTTTAGCATCGGCTGAAACAGTAAAGGAGAAAGTAGCAATATCAGGTATAGAAACCGCTTCACCTTCGCCTGAAACTGAAATAGAGTTATATGAAGGATTAATACTACGTAAATTTTTAAACGCCCCTAAAGTTTCAACTGCAAGAAATATTGCAAGGACAACAAGAGCAACCCAAACCCACTTTAAAACCTTTTTAACCTCTTCTGTGTTTGTATTCATGTTACGAATTATACGAATTAAATCGAATGATGCAAATGGGTGTATACGTCCGGTACATTTGAAGCTTTACTTTATTACTTGGACACTTGTTTAAAGAGTTTATAAGATTTCTCAATTATATACGGAAAGGGCCAGCTCGAGAAACGAGCTGGCCCAAAGGAAACAAGGTACAAGATCAAAGATTAAGTCCAGACCCTGCGGGAACGGAGGTCCGGATTACAATCCGAAGCATCGTACCGGCCGACGTAGAACCGGCGGGCGCACCAGCAGGCGCCCGGCACGCCACCATCGCGGCTGCGAGAACCCGAACACAATGTTACATTCTGTTGGTCCAGATGCTCACCCTTCTCGAAGAAGTAGTCCGCTTCGAGCAACTGTCGCTCAAGGGTAATGATGCATGGAATCTTCTGCTCAGCCAGATCGTTGGCCGAGAGTTTTTTGAGATCTTCGTCAGCTTCGCGAACATCCTTGACCCAGACGGCGTATGAGCCGTTCTTGAGGTTACGATCATTGACGGTGATCTCTTGGTCAAGGTCACTGGTGTACTCCCAACAAGGAAACTGCTTTTTGAGAGCGTTCTGTGTTCCTTGAAGTGGATGGCCATTTGTCCACTCGAGAAGCTCGCGTACGACTGCGATGAGTCTTACTGGGCCGACACCTTCCGGCTTTTCTGGGAGGCGAATTCCCGAAAAGTTCGGTCGTTTATCGAAAAGTTGAGCTAATGGCAAATTGAGCAGTCTAAAACAACCTTTTTATGTTAGCCTGTATGGATAGAAGCCTAATTAACTACATAGCATGCGTAAAAAAAGTGCCCGTATTGCAGAAATACAAAGATAAAGAGGAATGGTAAGAGA
>JAUSDP010000083.1 GCA_030650605.1 bacterium | reverse complement strand
TCTCTTACCATTCCTCTTTATCTTTGTATTTCTGCAATACGGGCACTTTTTTTACGCATGCTATGTAGTTAATTAGGCTTCTATCCATACAGGCTAACATAAAAAGGTTGTTTTAGACTGCTCAATTTGCCATTAGCTCAAGATAATGATTAGTTAATGGTTAAATAGGTAAAACAAAAAACTCCCTGACAAAAGCTGGGGAGTTTTTTGTTTTCTAGCTAGAGAAATTACTTGACTGCCTCCTTCAATCCCTTGGCTGGGCGAAACTTGGGAACTCGCATTGATGGAACCGAAATAGCTTCACCAGTGCGAGGATTCCTGGCTTGACGCGCGGCGCGAACTTTGGTTGAGAAGATACCGAGACCAGCGATTGAAACTTCGCCACCCTTCTTTAGAGTAGAGACGATTGAATCGATGACAATATCTACAACTTCTTCCGCCTGCACCTTTGTGCCATTGAGCTTCCCGTGCACTGCATTTGCAATATCTACCTTATTCATTATCTAATATTTTATTTGATAAAGCCGAACTTATAACACGTTTGATTATATACCAAGCCGTTTTTTAAGCAACTACTCTACCGAGCAAACTCTATAGAGCGTGCCTCTCGAATAACATTGACCTTAATCTCACCTGGATATTTAAGCTCACTCTCTATTCGGATAGCTATGTCTCTAGCCATTTTTTTAGCTTCTAGGTCAGAAACCTTATCCGGCATTACAAACACACGCACCTCACGACCAGCAGAAAGTGCATAGGCCTTTTCCACACCTTCGCACGAGAGCGCAATCGCCTCTAGATCCCCGAGACGTTTGAGATAACGCTCTGCAGTATCTCGACGAGCCCCGGGTCTTCCGCCTGAGATAGCGTCTGCTGTCTGTACAATAACAGATTCGATGGTTTCGTATGGATACTCCTCATGATGCGATTGCATGGCTTTGATAATATCCTCTGAAACATTGAATCTTGCTAATATTCTTCGACCGATATCAACGTGCGTACCAGACACTTCATGATCTAGAGCTTTGCCGATATCGTGGAGTAAGGCGCCAGCTTTAGCTATCGCTACATCCGCCCCAAGTTCCTGTGCAATCATGCCGGCCAAATGACTCATCTCTATGGAGTGGTCAAGTACGTTTTGTCCATAACTGGAACGAAAATACAGCCTACCCAAAATTGAGATTAATTTCGGGTCCAGATTATAAACTTCGCATTCGATAGCCGCCTGCTCACCCTTCTCTTTGATAATCTGATTAGTCTCAGCTAAAGCCTTTTCTACAAATTCTTCAATCTTAGCTGGCTGAATACGCCCATCAGCAATTAGATTATCTAGCGCCAGTTTGGCTACAGCTCTACGCACCGGATCAAAAGAGGAGAGAGTAATGGAATTAGGAGTATCGTCTACTATTACTTCCACACCGGTAGCGCGTTCAAACGCTTTAATATTTCGGCCTTCTTTACCAATAATTTTACCTTTCAATTCATCTGTCGGTAGAGAAACTGTCGTGCCCATCATTGCGCTGGCTGTCGATACAGCCAATCTCTGAATCGCGGTAGAGAGAATTGCCTTAGCACGCATCTCAAGCTTTTCTTCTCCTTCGGCTTCAAGTTTTTGCATACGAATTAGTAAATCTTCTTCGGCTTCTTTTTGTACAGTTTTTAAGAGCTCATTTTTAGCCTCACTCGAAGATAACCCAGCCATCTTGGACAACTCAATCTGGCGCTCCCCAATAAGCATCTTGGCCTTTTCTTGGAGAGAGACTGTTTCTGCAACTTTTTTCTTAATTTCTTCTGTTTCTTTACTTAAATCAAGAGTGCGCTTATCGAGAAAATCCTCTTTATTCACAAGGCGATCTTCTGTTTTTTTTACCCGAGCCTCACGTTCCTTAAACTCACTTTGAGTTTTCTTAATAATTTCTTCTCCTCGAGCTTCTGCCTCCAAGATAATCCGCCGAGCTTCCTCTTTGGAAGAGATCTCCATCTGTTTGATATCAAGCTCAATGGAACCCTTCTTACCCAGAGAAATTAAAAGGCGCAATAAATAACCGAAGCCGATACCGGCAGATGTAGCAAGTAGAGCAAGCAATAATGCTAGTTTCAGAGACATATATGGTTTGAACGATTAACCGGACGGAAAGGGAAATGCAGTAAAATCAGAAAAGCCAACCTAAAAACAATAAAAATTAAATTTTATAAGTGAACAACCGAAGTATACTATCTCTATAAAATCTTGTCAAGAATGCCGTATTTTTTAGCTTCTTCCGCATTCATAAAGAAATCTCTATCAATATCTTTTTGAATTTGAGTAAGACTCTGACCAGTATTCTTAGCCATCATCTTGGCCAAACTTTCCCGTAATTTAAGAATTTGTTTGGCGCGAATTTCGATATCAGAGGCTTGACCTTCAGCGCCCCCTAACGGCTGATGAATCATTATTTCCGCATTGGGCAGAGCAAATCTTTTACCTTTAGCACCGGCAGAGAGTAGCCACGCGCCACCGGAGGCAGCCATGCCAATACAGACAGTGGAAACATCCGGTTTAATATGATTCATGGTATCAATCATTGCCAGAGTAGCTGAAGCCGATCCACCCGGAGAATTTACATAAAGAGAAATGTCTTTCTTGGGATCCTCGAATTGAAGAAATAGAAGTTGGGCTATGACAATATTGGCCGTATCATCGTCAATAGGCCCACCAAGAAAAACAATGCGTTCACGTAAAAGTCGTGAGTAAATATCATAGGCCCGCTCTCCAAATTGCGATTTTTCTATAACTGTTGGTATTAAATAACTCATGGGAAGTAGCGTATAACAAAGAGCCCAATAGTGCAACTATTGGGCTCTTTGTTATTTCTAAAAGACTCTTACTCACCTATGAGGCGTTCAATTCTGCATCTAGATTTTCAATATCTGTTGCGTTAAGGTCAGCCTCAATGGTAGCTGCTTCATCGGCGTTGTTCTGCGTATTAATTTCGTCAATCGCCGCATCCTTGCTAATACGCTGGTTCCAGAAATACAAACCTCCCAAGATAATAATCGCCAGAATAACTATCACGCCGAATATCAGATTGTTTGAGTCTCCACCTTCTCCCAGTCCCACATTAATATTATTTTTTTCTTCTTCCATATCAGTGTTAATTAAGAATAATCACAGTTCATCTTAACCAGACGATAATAACCATAATAACCTCCTCCAATAACAGTCTAATTGTAACAAATCAATCTTATTTTGTCTGATATTGTTTTATGTATAACTCGAGACCTTCCTTGAATGCATTTTGAGCCTCTTTTTTACCCTGAAAACCCTTGACTTCTACCTCCTTATTCTGAAGTTTTTTATAAGTAGAGTAAAAATGTTCAATTTCTTTGAGAGTATGAGGATTAATATCACCGAGGTCGGAAACATTATCAAAACGTGGATCATCTATAGGTACCGCAATAATTTTATCATCTCCTTCGCCATTATCTATCATATTCATAAGTGCTACCGGACGTGCCCTTACTAGAATTCCTGGTATAAGCGGATACGTAGTAAGTAGGATCACATCGAGGGCGTCTTTATCATACCAAAGCGTGCGTGGCACAAAACCATAATCAAAAGGGAAATCCTGCGCAGTATGAGCCACACGATCTAGGGCAATCAGACCGGTCTTTTTATCTATTTCATATTTATTCTTTGAACCCTTATTAATTTCAACGATAACATTCATTATCTCTTTCGTGCCGGGTTCTATATCGTGCCACAAGTTCATATCCAATATATTAGCATATAACGAAAGAAGTGTAATTTTCGGTCTAATGGCATTCTAAGCAGTCTGTTTTCTTAGAATCTCTGTTACTATCTTCCTGACTCTTTCTCTGCTTTTTCCTCGATGTGCCGCAAGTAAATTTTTCACACGGCTGAAATATCCATCGAGTGAGTTGGTGG
>JAUSDP010000073.1 GCA_030650605.1 bacterium | reverse complement strand
GAAGTGCAGGGCACGACCACGCTCGGGATGCTGCTCTCGCGGGCGCAGGCGCTGGCTCTGGAGCACTTCCCGCTCCGTCTCGAAGCGGACAGCGAGACGGCCGTCAACCTCGACGTGGCACGCCGGGAGCGCGTGCGGTTCAGCAGCGCGAAGACGGGCGTCACCGACTTCGAGGATTACGTGATCCTTACCCTGCGCCACGTGTACACGCCGGAGATGGCGAGCTGCAAAACCATCGCGGGCGTGAAGAGGCTTGGCTAATGCTTCGTAACCCGGCCCGAAGGCTCCAGCGTGAGATGACTCGGGTAGCGCGCGGGGCGACCCGTAAAGCCGAGGACCAGGCCGCCCCGACCGTCAGCGCGGCGGTGAGCTTCGGCCAGGCAGGGATCGCTGACAGCACCTCCGGGGATTGGGTCGCCTTCGGGCGCTGGGACATCGACACCTGGGCCGACTTCCGCTTCGGACCTTAGACTATGGCAACCACCACGAATTTCCTGCGCCGCAACGATTACGCGGCGGGCAACTATGCCAGCTCTGCCGAGTATGATGCCGTCGTGGATGATGTGGAAGTCACGCGTTGGGGTGTCCTGGCGCTTGCCATGTCCGACGCGAACACCACGCTGACGGCGGCGCAGGATGAGAACGTGCTGCTGCTGCTTACCGGGGCGCTGACGGCGAACCGAAACCTCGTGGTGCGGACAGCCAGCGGCGGCCGGTGGTGGGTCCACAATGGCACCTCGGGCGGCTTCTCGGTGCTGGTGAAGACGTCGGCAGGCGCCAGCGTGACGGTCCTCAACGGCGATCGCGCCCTCGTCTACTGCGACGGCACGGACGTCGTGAACGCGCTTTCCGGGGCGACAATCCCCTCCCCGACCATCACGACCGGCATCTACGACAGCGCCGGGAACGAGCTCTTCCTGCTCACGGCTACCGCCAGTGCGGTGAACGAGTTCACGGTGGCGAACGCGGCGACGGGGGCCGCGCCGGTGCTCTCCGCGACGGGCGGGGACACGAACATCGGGCTCATCATCCGCGGGAAGGGCACCGGGAACGCCGAGATACAGGACGGCAACTCGAACGAGCAGCTCAAGTTCAGCACGACCGCCTCCGCCGTGAACGAGCTGACCATCACGAACGCCGCAACGGGGTCCGGGGCCATCCTGGCGGCGACCGGGGGCGACACGAACATCTCGCCCATCGTGCGGGGCAAGGGCACCGGGAACCTGATTGTTCAGGACGGGAACAACAACGAGCAGTTGAAGTTCACCACCACGGCGAGCGCCGTCAATGAACTGACCATCGGCAACGCGGCGACGGGCGGCAAGCCGAACCTCACGGTCTCCGGTGACGACGCCAACATCAGCGCGGAGCTGATCCCGAAGGGCACGGGCGGGATCGCCATCGGCTCCGGCGGCACGCCCATCGCCAAGGTGCTTTCTGCCAGCGCGACCTGGGACCCGGCCAACCTGGCAGCGGATGGGGACGCGACCTTTACCACGGTCACGGTCACGGGTGCCGCCGTGGGGGACCCGGCCTTCGCCGGCCTCTCCACCATCGGCGCCTTCAACGTGCTCATCACCGCAAACGTCTCGGCCGTGGATACTGTCCGCGTGGTGATCCAGAACAAAAGTGGTGGCGCCATCGATATCGCCAGCGGCACCGTGCGCGCCGTCGTGATGAAGTTCTGATGCGACTTCATCTCCCACCCGGCAGCATCCTCGAGTACGTCGGCAGCGCGGCCCTCGCCACCACCACGCCGGAGCAGTGGCGCGCCTCGGGGCTCACCGGGGCGCTGGCGGTGCTGCCGCGGCCGGGGACGGTCCTGTACGACCCGACAACCACGCTGGAGACGCTGCGGGAGCCGGTCCGCGCCTGCCGGGCCGCCGTGGGGCCGCAGACGCGGCT
>JAUSDP010000065.1 GCA_030650605.1 bacterium | reverse complement strand
GGGTCCGTGACAGTTCCGGCGGGCTCTTTTGAGGTATGATGGGAGGTAGTGGGTTCGGCCAAGGATGGCGGACCGGATGGATACGGATTGCTTTATGGAGAGAGCAGATCATGCCGGCACGGACGACACGTCAAGAGGCTCGGTCGCGGATTCTCGCGACGTTCAGCGCGCAGTTGGATCGAATGATTCCGGAGGACGAGAGCGTTCCGCTCCAAGGGGCGACGTTCGCCGATTTCGAGGACCAGGCGGAGGTGTTGGCGCAGACCGCCTTGCCCGTGGTTCTGGAAGAGCGTGCGGCCTTGGAGTCCAACGCGGAGGTGCAGGCTGCGGGGCGATGTCCACACTGTGGTTCAGCGGGAGCGTATCTGGAGAAAGAGGTGACGCAGCCGGAGGTGCGTTCGCTTCATGGCCCGGTGGTGCTCACCCGGCAGCACGCGCGGTGCCGCTCGTGTGGCGGTTCTTTTTCCCCCTCAGGTTCGTGACTGGGGATTGCCGGCGGAAGCTCCGCTGACGCCGCGGGCGGGGCGGCGGGTGGCGCGGGAAGGGGCGATGTACTCCTTCGATCAAGCGGCGTTGGCGCTCAATGAGGATTGGGGGACGCATCTGGACGGCAAGCAGATTCAGCGCTGGTCGGAGGCGATGGGCCGGGAAGTGATGGCGACCCGCGACCAGGAAGTGCGTGCGTACGAACAGGGACAGCGACCGGCGTCGCCGCCCAACGCGCCGGCGCTGTTGGTGATCGGGATGGATGGCGGTCGGGTGCAAACCCGCGAAAAACAAGGTGAAAACGGGAGTCGTTGGCGGGAGGACAAGGTGGGCGCGATCACCTCGTATCTGCCCGGCGACGGGACGGCGGACCATCCGCCGAAGCCGCTGGTGACCACCTATGTGGCCACGATGGAGAAGACGGAGGCCTTCGGGAAGCTGGTGCACGTGGAAGCGGAACGACGGGGGATGCGCCAAGCCTCGACGGTGCTGGTGATGGGCGACGGGGGGAACTGGATCGATCCGCTGAGCGTGCGGGAAGGACTGCACGATCGACGCATCGTGGACTATTACCATGCCGCCGAGCACCTGTTTGAGGCGGCGCGGGCGGCGCTGGGGAAAGACACC
>JAUSDP010000062.1 GCA_030650605.1 bacterium | reverse complement strand
TTTGGCTCTGTCGCGCTTAATACCGCGACTACCACCGCAGGAGGGACCGGTCAGACGCAGACCGTTACAAATGACGGGTCTAATGCTGTCATAAATGTAAAGTCAGGAAACTCGACGGGCGGGACGGCATGGACGCTCGGCACGTCTCCCGGGTCAGATATATTTAAGCTCGAAGTTTCTACCACCACCGGCTCAACTTATATGACCTTTCAAGCGACGGATACCTATTTGACGGCATCGTCCACATCTGTTTCGCTCACTAGCGGTGCCTTTGATTTTCGCTTTACCACCCCGACTGTCTCAACCGACTTCGTCCAAAAAACACTCTCCATCACCATTCAGGTAACAACGCCATAAGCGTTGCATGTTTCTTTTACATTTTGCACTCCGCCTCTACCGGCGGTAGTGTGTTATGATTAAATAATATGAAATTATCGCGTATTACTTTTGATATGTTCCTAATTTCCGCGCTGTGCGCGGTCGTCTTTCTTTTTTCCGCGACGGCTGTTTTTGCAAAAATTGGTGTTGGTATGGGAGCGGGCGAGATACGTTTGACGGAGCCGATAAAACCGGGTGGTATTTATTCACTTCCAGCGTTGCGCATTTTCAATACGGGTGACGAAACTACCACGTATGGCATGGATGTGGCATATCATCAAGATCATCCAGAGCTACGCCCCAAGCAGGATTGGTTCTCATTTAATCCGGCAACGTTCACCCTTGAAGCCGGTAAAAGCCAAGAGGTTCAGGTTACCATGATGGTGCCAGTAAAAGCCGAACCCGGCGACTATTTTGCTTTTGTTGAAAGCGGTCCGGTGGCAAGCGATAAACCGGGTACTTCTGTTGGTGTCGCGGTTGCCTCAAAATTATTTTTCACCGTAGTGCCTGCAAATATCTGGCAAGCCATCGGGTATCGGGTCTCCGCGTTCTTTGATAGATACTCACCGTGGTCGTGGGGAGGGCTTGGGATTGTAGTCATTGTTGTGCTTTTGATTTTGTTCAGGAGATTCTTTTCCTTTAATATCGCCATGCGAAAGAAATGATATTTTCATGACGGGGTTCTATGCTTACAAAAAATGCAAAAATATTTTTGATATGCTTATCATTTAGTTCTATAGCGACTTTCGCATATTTTTCAAATAATGCACTTGCAGCCAGTATTAACGCCACTATAACGGCTGGCATTTTTGCGCCCGGCGTGCCCACTAATCTTGCGGCAAGCATCAGTGATAGAAGTGTCGACCTGTCGTGGTCTCCGCCCTCATCAAATGGCGGTTCGGCTATTACGGACTATGTGATCGAGTACAAAACCACCGCCGGCAGTACATGGTTCACGTTTCCCGATGGGACCAATACCAATACCGTGGGTACCGTAACCGGCCTTGCCAACGATACTTCTTATGATTTTCGGGTTTCCGCTGTCAATGCCGTCGGCCAAGGATCGGCCTCGTCCATCGTGAGCGGCACGCCGGGGGCGCCGGCGCAAGTCATTATCAACAGCATCTCAGACACCACGGTGCCGTCGATCGCCGCAAGCGTTACGATAACCAACGAAGGCGTTACCGCGTATGAGTATCAATACACTTGGTGCGTGACCGACTCGGATGCGAACCTCTGTGGCGGGGGTGATGATGTGTTCTCCTCGTCCGCCGCCAAGCTTATACAGCCGGGGGCGAATTTTGACACGACGCTTACTGCCACGGTGTCGTCTACAGGAAGTTACTGGTTTCATCTTGATGCGCAGTTTGGCTCGGATTCATCACACACGAGCCAATCATTCACGGCAACTGCCGCACCTTCGTCACCTCCGCCAAGCGGTGGCGGCGGGGGTGGAGG
>JAUSDP010000044.1 GCA_030650605.1 bacterium | reverse complement strand
GATGGGCATAGATATTCAAATCAACGGTAAGCCTGCCACACCCGGGTCTTGGTCTGGTGGGGTAAAAGTTGCCACCATCTGCCCTTAGTTACTATCTCTCTGGTTTTAGAATTTGCCGCCAAAGAAAAACTTGAAATCGTCGCCTCGCTTAGCGAGGCGCAAACTGCCAAAGAACCTGGGCGAAAAGTTTTCGCCGAAATGCTGGATCGGATTTGCGCCGGAGAAGCCGGAGGAATTTTGGCTTGGCACCCGGATAGATTAGCTCGCAACTCAATTGACGGCGGAAAGATTATTTATCTGCTGGACACAGGAAAAATTCTAGACCTTAAATTTCCAACCTTTTGGTTTGACAGCACGCCGCAAGGAAAATTTATGCTGAACATTGCCTTTGGCCAGAGCAAATACTATGTGGACAATTTGAGCGAGAATATCAAACGAGGTCACCGCCAAAAACTGCGAAAAGGAATATGGCCGGGGTTTGCGCCACTTGGCTACCTCAACAACTCGCGGACAAAGAGCATAGACCTTGATAAAGAAAAATCGGTGCTAGTGAAAAAATGTTTTGAACTTTATGCCACCGGCGACAACACCCTAAAAAATATCAAGCAGTTTTTGGCGGATACCGGACTCGACAGCTACAAAGGCAATGTTCTTTCTGTTTCCTGTGTCCAGCGAATGCTCAAAAATCCTTTTTACTATGGAACTTTCCGCTTCAACGGCGAGCTCTACGAAGGAAGCCACGAGCCAATTATTTCCAAGAAACTTTTTGATGATGTTCAACAAGTGATGAATAATCGGGGGAAGAAAAAGAGAAAACGGAAACACGAGTTTGCTTTTTCAGGATTTATGAAATGTGGAAAGTGCAGTTGTCTCATTACCGCCGAAACCCAAAAAGGACACATCTATTATCGTTGCACCAAGAAAAAGCAAACCTGCAATGAAAAATATATCCGAGAGGAGGCACTTGTTGAACAGATGAAATCCGTTATTCAAAAAGTTTCCATCCCCGACGATTGGGTGGACAATATGCTGGTCGAGTTAGACCGCGAGAAAACGAGTATTCAAAACGAGGGCGTTTCTTTTGTTCAAAATCTGAAAGAAAGGAAAGCAGAGGTTGAACAGAAAATAGATCGGCTTCTCGATATTTACATTGAGGGCAAAGGCATATCGCCGGAGGAGTATCAGGGCAAGAAAGCAGAACTATTGGGCGAGAAAGCCGATATTGAGCAAGAAATCAGAGATTTTGAACAAAAGGGAAATAATTGGCTCGAACCGATGCGAGAAGTCATTTTATTGAGTAGCCAAGCCAAAATTCTTTTGTCGCAAGGCGACAAAGTGCAAATCCGCGCATTTCTCAAAAATGTCGGCTCGAACTTTAGGCTGAATTCAAAACGGCTTGAAATTTCCCCGAAAAACGGCTGGCAAGCCCGCGTAGCGGGCGAGCCAATGACTTCATTTCCTAACTGGCGGAGGCGG
>JAUSDP010000037.1 GCA_030650605.1 bacterium | reverse complement strand
TCCGGCTTACGAATTTTGGGTTGGTGCGATTGACCGAGCGGGACAGCTTAAAGCGTCTTGGTATCTCACGGTCGCCCAACCTAACAAGGTTATGGGGAAAATGATAGCCATAAACAAAGCGTCAAGAGAAATGTCCTCAATTAGAATGCCGAGGGTGAAAGGAATGCTCGGCAAAATGATTGCCCAAAAAATCAACGAGAAGCTTCAGGGCAAGCCCGTGCCGATACGAGTGCGACCGGATGAAATGACGATGGACGACAGGGAAGAATTAGGCACATACATTACTCTTGCTCATCAAGCGGTTTTGGGAGGATTGGAGGAAGTGATGAACAATCTTAATCTTGATTTCTCTAAAGTAAGCAAGGAGACCGAGGGCTTCTTAAACCTTTCTTAATTATGGAAGGCGTTTTTCGAAAATGGTTGCGGCTTGTTTTCCGTAGTAAGCCGAAAGTTTTGCCGATTTGGGCTAACGAGAATAATCTTGAACCCCTTATCCGGTCCCGCCCGCCCGATCCAGACGAGCTGGCTTTGGGCTGGGCGGCGGGTAGAGACGAAATTGATAACCGCCAAATCCACCAACTTAAAGCCATTTCCCAAGAGGCACGAGATACTCACTTTTATGTTATCGGTGCTTCGGGAAGCGGCAAAACGAAATTCTTGGAATCGCTCATAAAACAGGATATAGAAAACGGCTTGGGCTTTGGTGTAGTTGATCCACACGGCGACCTCACGGAAGACATAAAAGGATATTTGTATGCTATTCATAAAGACACGCCCGAACTGCTTCAAGAGCGTGTAGTCCTTATTGACCCGACTAATAAGGAGCGGGTTGTCACTTTCAATCCGCTTGAAATAACCAAAGGAGAATCGGCCGCCTCTATTGCTTCCGAACTAACGGAAGCGTTTAAGAAAATTTGGCACGACGCTTGGGGTGCGAGAATGGAGGACTTGTTGAAAAATACTTTAATCGCTCTTATTCAAAACAATCTCACGCTCGCCGAATTGCCTTTGTTTCTTACCGACTCCGAAGCGCGTCGCAAGATTTTGGAAAAAGTTGAACACGGCGTTAGCCGCCAGTATTTTCAACATTTCAATAGTCTTCCCCGCAGGACGCAGGATGAGTGGATGGAATCCACCCTAAATAAAGTGAACGCTTTTTTGTTTGATGATAGTATCCGGCAACTTCTCGCCTCGCCCAAAAGCTCTTTCAATCTGCGGGAAATTATGGACGAAGGTAAAATTTTACTCGTTAAATTGGACAAGGGCAGATTAAAAGGAAGTGCTGATCTTTTGGGTTCGCTCCTCTTGGCCAAAATACAGGCGGCGGCGTTCTCCCGAACGGACACGCCGGAGCTACAACGCCGGAAGTTTTATCTCTACATAGACGAATTCCAAAACTTTGCGACAGAAAGTTTTATCGGTATGCTCGCCGAAGCTCGCAAGTATCGGCTTGCTCTTTTATTGGTTCATCAAAACCTCGCTCAACTGTCCACGACTTTACGGGCTTCTATTCTCTCAAATTGTCGCTTACAGGCGTATTTTCAAATCTCCCGTGATGACTCTAATATCTTGGCGAAAGAATCACTTGCTTCAATTTATCAAGACCCGATAGGGTGGGAGCAGTATATTCAAGCACTTCAGGAACTCCCACGACGGGCGTGCGTTATCAAAAATAAAATTGACGGCGGGGTTATTGCCGTGCGAACGCTTAACCTTCCTTCTCCTCACGAAGTTGCGGAAATGGACGAGAAAGATTTTACGGAGAAGGTAGCCGCAAGCGAGATAGGCAAGCCTTATCTCCGCGAACGAAAAAAGATTGAGGAAGAATACAAGGAACGACGGAATATGCTTACGCGATCCGATGAGTCGGTAAGTTTCAGAGAGAAGAAAATAACTGAAGTGGTAAATTACGAGGAAATCATAAAGGGAGGAGAAAACGACCAAGTGGAGTTTAAGGTATCAATCAGATGGGACTTCAAGCGAAAGGCCGTAAATAAATTCCTTGAATTTATTATCGCCAAATCCATTTCCGCCTTTATGAATGTAAACGGCGGAAGATTGTTTGTCGGCGTGAGCGACTCCGGTGAAATTGGCGGAATTGAAAATGATTATGCTGTCGTCCACCACAAAAACAAAGACGGTTTCCTATTGCAACTAACTCAAATCATCAACCAGTATCTCGGCAAGACATTTTACCAATATATAAGCGTTAAAATCATTCCAATGAAAGGCAAGGATGTGTGCGTCATTGAGGTAGCCAAAAGTAAAACTCCGGTATTTTTGAAAAACGGAGATAAGGAAGAATTTTATATACGGGCGTCCGCCTCCTCACAACCGATGAGTATGAAGGAAGCCAACGAATACATCAGGTCTCATTTTCACAGAAGTTAAAAGCTCCTGATATTGATATTTTAGTCCGATGTGTTGTAGCCTCCTTGGGACATGGCCTATTGGTCGTGTTATAAGGGGAGTCTATTGATTCCCCTTTTCCTTTTTTGGATTGAAGAAGAACTAAACCGCCCGCCGAAAACCGCTCCCTTAAAAAACTCGCTTGACGAAAA
>JAUSDP010000032.1 GCA_030650605.1 bacterium | reverse complement strand
CACCGTAGGCGGGTAGAGTGAGCAAGCCGTTGGAATCTATTGACAGAGCAGAAACCGAAGAAGTGGCTGTTCCTGCCACAGTAGTAGTGGCAATATACAAATTCCCTCCAGCATTCCTAAACGCCCACTGGCTCACTCCCGCTCCAGCAGAGAGAGCTAGTTGAGAAGCTGTGGCCGAGGTTGGATTTAGAAGCCAAGTTGGAGTGGTGGTGCCGATGCCGACGTTGCCGGAAGATTTAATCATTATGATTCCAGAACCAGAAGTTGAATCAAATCTAACGTCATTGGCGACTACCGATGAACCAATCTGGATGATATTGCTACTTTGTCCTATTAGCCAGTTACCGCCGCTTCTATAAGGCTGTCCCGCATCTGTGTTAACAGATCCTCCCGCAACCTCTAATTTATATCCCGGATTCGCCTTCCCGATTCCGACGTTGCCGCTTGAATAATCAACGACTAAAGTTGTTCCGTCCACAGTGAGTCCCCCCGCAAAAGTACTCGTCGCGGTTGTTGAGGTTGCCGTCAAGTATGCAACTGTCGGAGAAGTTGAGGAAGTTAAAGTGGTGCCATCTGAATGTAACCAACCTTGTCCGAATGATAACTGTCCTGTGCCACCACTTGTTACTGCTAACGGAGTACCGAGTGTAAGAGAACCGAGGGTTGCAGATTGAGAATAAAGATTAGTGCTTGATGCATTGGTAGCAAAGGAGTTGGTCGAGGTGGCATTGGTCGTGGTAGAGTTTCCACTAGCAATAAAATCTCCATTTTGATTGATTACAAACTTAGTCGTGGAAGCTACTTTTAAATCAAGAAGGTTGCCGGAGAAACCGGTGATCGTATCAACTGCTAATGCTGTTCCGCTTGTGCCACCGACTACTGAAAGCTTGGCGTAGGGAGAAGTGGTGCCAATACCGACGTCGCCCGAGGAATTAATTCTAATTTTCTCCGCGCCCCCAAGCGAGAATCCTATACTATCGGCTGCAGGGAAATACATCCCGGTATTTGAATCGTTGGTTGAAGAAAAGGCAGGCGTAGATGCCACCCCGCCAGCTACGCGGATAAAATTCCCACCCAAGGTTGCTCGTAATATTCCTCCTGTGGCAAAAGATATTACATCCGCTTGAGTGACATATAAACCTGTATCAGTATCGCCTGCGAAACTAAAAGCTGGAGCACTTACAGAACCATTGCCTGCGTAATATGTAGAGGAGTAAGAATTAGTGGAACTTGCAGTAGTGGCGAAGAAGTTAGTAGTGGTGGCATTTGTGGTGGTGGAGTTACCGGTGATTAGTAAATTACCGACGATCGTGCTCGAGGCGGCGGTGTTTAGAAATCCTCCGGAGAGGGTCAGTAAGGAAGTGGTGGCACTACCACCATAAGCCGGATGAGTCCAAGCGTCGTAAGAAGAAAGTTTAGTATTGAAAGTGTTCCAGTCTGTTGAGGTGAGACAACCGAAGGTTCCCGTGTCTGCCGTATCGCAAGCGAAATCATTGGCGGTGAGAGTGATACCAACGCCTCCGGTAGCGTTGGTGTCATCGGAAATATCTAATTTATTTCTGGTGATGGTCTGGCCGGAGATGGTGATGTAGTCCGGAGTGCCGTCCAAAGTGACGTCACCGGTGTTGGTGCCACCCATGGTGGTGTTGGATGTGAGAGTTAGGGTGTTGCCG
>JAUSDP010000024.1 GCA_030650605.1 bacterium | reverse complement strand
GGAAAGGACATTTTTCTTTGGTGTTCTGCCCTCAAGGTCTCGGGCAGGTGGCGGAACAATGCGGACGAAGTTTTGCAAAAGCTATTTTTTGGGGAAAGGATTTTGCAAAACTTCGGCTCATTTGTTTTTGAATTCGGATGTCGCAAATGGAAAAGGAGGGGTTTGGGGAGGAATTTTCCATTTGCTCCTCTTTTTGTTTTGGCGAAATTCGGGGCGGACATCATAAATACATTATATGGCAGTTTGGAATAATACACAATGGAATACTATACTTATTAAATAATGCCTAGAGCAATTTATACAAAAGACCATAATGCAATAGTTGAACGCTTGAAAAAGGCGCGTTTTGAATCTGGCCTTGGTCAGATTGAGGTTGCAGAAAAATTAGGCAGAACCCAGTCTTATGTTTCTAAAATAGAATCAGGACAGAGGCGTTTTGATGTTTTGCAACTCAAAGAGTTTGCAAAACTTTATAAAAAATCGCTAGATTTTTTCGTTAAATGATATGAATCATAACCATGAGATTTTAATTACCAAACAAGATGTTGCTCCATACATCTATTTTGTATGCTCAATGGCTCAGCGAGGCAGGATGTATGGAGGTCTTAGTGGAAAAAGTGATTATATTGGAGGAGTGTTTGATCGTTGGATTAACATCATTCCTGAAAGTGTGATTTTTAATAAATATTTTCTCCCTAAAATAGCAGATAATCTGCAAGTTATTTCTGATTATTATGAATATGACCCTAAAAAATCTGGAATTGCCCCAGATGTTTTGGGTGTAAAAATTGGAACAAAGGCGATACCATTTGTTGAGTATGTGAATAAATGGCGTGCTCTTAACAATGCTCCGCAAATTGAGGTTAAATCATTCAAAAAGGGGCAGTACATGGTTAGCTTGAGAAATCAAAGTTACGATAAGAAATATCTTGTGATGGCAGAAACAAATCTAGATAGTGATTATTTGTTGCCCTTTTTTGAACAAACAGTTATTGGAGAGGATGTTTATAACAAATTAAAAATGGATGATAACGTTTTTATAAAGGAAAATTTAAACAAAGATCTTTCATCAGTTACAAAGATTAAGCGTGATAACACGAATTTAGGATCTCTGAAACTTATTACAGTTTGCCTAGCGGATGATTTTATGCGGTATTCAAACTTGTGCGGTGAGGGAGAAAGCCCTTTTTATATAAAAGAAATAAATGAAACTCGAACACCAAGAACAATGCCACAAACAATGACTTTTTCAGACTGGATAAATAAAAAAATAGATAATTTATATAGTTGGAAAGAAAATAAACTTGATAACAATAAAAAGCATACATTAATTGATGTATATGTTGAAAACACAGATAAAATTCAAGTTTTGAAGAACAGTAAAAGCTCAATAACAATTTATACAATTGAAAAGGCAAAAATAAACGACACTGAATTAGAGGCAAATAAAACTTATATTATAAAGTTCCAATTATTAGATAGATCTGGTGCAAAAAACGGTGAATATTTTATGCATAAATCTATCATAGATAAAATCCCAAACAAGGAGGACATTATGCTTGATAATATAAAGCAATATATAAGATAATTACTCCATCGCTTTCATCATTTGTTTTCCAACGGCTTCAATAACTGGCACACTAACAGAGTTTCCGAATTGTTTATATAAAGCAGAATCAGCTAGTTTTGGTATTTTGTAATGAGTAGGAAATCCTTGAATACGAGCACATTCTAGCGGAGTTAATTTTCTAATACCTTTCTTATCCTTAATAATTGGCACATTATGTCCACCAGTTCCCATATTTGCAGTTAGTGTTGGACAAACGCCACTCTTATTTTCTCGGACATATTGTCTACGCCATTGATAAACTTTTCCTTCCTCTTTTATAAAATCTTTTAGTTTTTCAAACAATGGCTTGCCATTGTAGTAGTATTTTTCGGGTACATTTTTCTCCAATAAGTCAGTGATTTTTACAGTTAGTTTTATTGGACTTGGAAACTCAAATTTTTCAGAATAATCCTTATTTCTAAAACCAACCATATAAACACGCTCCCTGTTTTGTGGGATATTTCCATATTCCATACTATTCAAAACTTTTGTTTTTAAATGATATCCGAGATTTTCCAGTGTCTCTTGAATAATTCTAAAAGTTTTACCTCCGTCATGGCTTTTCAAGTTTTTTACATTCTCAAGCAGAAAGCCCTCGGGCTTTCGTGCGTCAAGAATTCTTGCAATATCAAAAAATAAGTTTCCTCTGCCTTTCTCATCATCAAATCCCTGTCTATATCCTGCAATAGAAAAAGCCTGACAAGGAAAACCTCCTAGGAGGAAATCAAATTTTGGTAAATCGTCAATTCCAATCTTTCTAATATCTTCAACCACCAATTTTGAATCTCTAAAATTAAGATCATAAGTATCTTTGCACTGTGGCTCAAAGTCATTTGCAAAAACTGTTTTGAATCCAGCGTTCTCAAACCCTAGACGAATCCCACCTACACCAGCAAAAAGATCTATCGTTTTGAATCCATGCTTTATTTTTTTAGAAAATCCTTTTTCGGGTTTGTCAGTGATGTTGCTTATCACTTGGACGACCACGCCTCTAACCTCTACATCTGTTCTAAACAATGACGGCATATTTGGATTTCTTGCCTCAAGTCTTATTCTGTTTTTTTCTCGGTAAAGTTTTTTTAGTGTTGCTTCGTTATCATCAATTATCGCCACAACAGTTTGCCCATTTTCTGCAACAGATTGTTTTTTTATCACAACAATATCTCCGTCAAAAATTCCCTCATCAATCATACTTTCTCCGACAACACGCAGGGCATAGTATCCTTCGGATGTTTTAATGCTCGGATTAACTATGGATATGGTATCTTCTACATTTTCTATTGCTTCTATCGGATATCCTGCAGCAATTCTACCTAAAATTGGAATTTCTATGATAGATTTTATTTCTTTTCTCAACGAAAGACTTCTAGCAGAATTTTCGGACTTGGAAAGATACCCTTTGGATTTTAGGGAATTGATATGTTCGTGAATAGTGGAAACAGCTTTGAGTTTTAACTTCTTTCGTATCTCCTCAATAGTTGGGGATATCCCATTTTCAGAAATATAGGTATTTATAAAATCAAAGACTTGTTTTTGCTTTTTTGTGAGGTTTGACATATTGCATTCAAAATCTATTTACGCTACAATTACATTATAACCGAACGGAAGCCGAAAGACAAAGCGAGGTTATCCACACTAAATGATTAGAAAGATTCTCACAATTGATGGCGGAGGAATAAAAGGGGTTTTCCCAGCATCTTTCCTAAGCGCTATTGAAGAAACAACAGGTAAGAAAATATCTGACTATTTTGATTTGATTGTGGGAACCTCAACTGGAGGAATAATCGCACTTGGTTTGGGTATGGGTTTTTCGGCAAAAGAACTTTTGGAATTTTACGAACAACTCGGACCAGAAGTTTTTAAGGGAAATAGATTAACTCGCTTTTTTAGAAGTATAGGCATTTCAAAATATAGCAACACATCCTTGCGTAAGGCTCTTGAAGAAAAATTTGCTAATAAAAAACTGGGCGAAAGTAAAAATAGGTTGGTAATTCCGAGTTTGAATCTTGAAAATGGAGAGGTGCATGTATACAAAACTGCTCATCATCAAAGGCTTCAACGTGATTATAAAGAAAAAGTTGTGGATATTGCTTTGGCAACATCTGCCGCTCCGACATACTTTCCAACCTACAGTTCCGCTTCCGGTATCCCACTAGTTGATGGCGGATTGTGGGCAAATAATCCAATGGGTTTAGCGGTTGTAGAAGCTATCGGAATTCTTGAGTGGCCACGAGACCAACTTAAAGTCTTAAGTATTGGATGTACCACTGAACCTATCAATATAAAATGGGCAAGAAGATTTCCAATGGGTAAAGCTTACTGGGGATTCAAGGTTGCTGATCTTTTTATGAGTGCTCAGTCATCTGCTTCTTTGGGCACGGCTCAACTATTGGCTGGTCACGCAAATATAACTCGAATTAGTCCACCTGTTGCAAATGGCAAGTTTGGACTTGATGTTATTAAAGAAATGGAATCACTCAAGGGGCTTGGGAGTAGTGAGGCGCGCAAAGCACTCCCAAACATTGAGTCGTTTTTTACAGATAAAGTAGATACTTTTATTCCTATACATAAACTGCCATGAAATTAGAAACATCCTTCAATAATTTTCTTAAGAATACGGTTAACTTAAATGAGGCAAGATACCAGACTGCAAAGTCTGGAGTTGGAACTATAACTAGTGTTCTCCAAAACGATGAGCTTTTTGGAGACAAGTTCATTGAGGTAAAACCACAAGGTTCGTTTAGGCAGGAAACAATTATTAAGCCTGTTGATTCTGATATTGATTTTGATGTTGATATTCTTTTTGAAATGGAGAGAATTGATGACTGGGAACCTGCCGATTATCTCAATAAACTTTCGGCACAGCTTAAGAAACTGGATCGATATAAAGATAAAGTTGATACACGAGGAAAGACACGATGTGTCACAATAGATTATGAGAGTGATTTTCATATCGACATCATCCCAACTATAGATATTGGTACTGGATCTGTCGTTATGAACAAGACTACAAATCAATATGAACAAACAGACGGTGACGGATACGCTCAATGGTTCTCTAGTAAAAATGCTATTACGGGAAAGAAACAGCTTACAAAAACAGTTCGCTTGCTAAAATATATTCGTGATTCAAAAGCTGAATTTGATGTAAAGTCTGTCTTCTTAACTACGCTTGTTGGAAATCAGGTTTTTGTAACTGACAATTCTACTGAACATTATCCCGATCTACCAACCTCGTTTGTACGAATACTTTCTCGTCTTGATAAATATCTTCAGGCAAATCCCACAATCCCTCTAGTCACAAATCCAGTTCTTCCAGCAGAAAATTTTAATCGCCATTTAGACCAAGCGGATTATTCAAAGTTTAGAAACGCCATTCACACTTACTCTCAACAAGCGCTAGATGCATATAACGAAACTGACGAAGCAAAGAGTCTAAAGAAATGGCAAAAGATTTTTGGTGACTCATTCACTGCAAATACAGTGGAAAGATCATTAACAGTATCAATAAACGGTTTACAGTTAGCCGATTTTAGTCACAAACAGGAATTGGGTGATTTGAGTATACTTTCACTAAATACATCTGCAACAGTTAAAATTGAAGCCAATTTGTATTGGGGTCGAGCCAATGATCGTGAAATGAATAGGAGACATAAGGGATCATTTTCTCAAAAAACAGAGATACAAAGATTTCATTGGCTTAAATACAAAGCAATCACGAATTATGATAATTCATATAATGTCTATTGGCAGGTAGTAAATACAGGAGAAAGTGCTCGTAATGCTAGCGGGTTAAGAGGAGAAATTAAACTTGGCACTAATGAGCAGTGGGAGCGAAGTCTTTATACTGGGGTACACTGGATTGAATGCTTCATTGTTGATCGGGAAACCAATCAATGCGTTTGCCGAAGTGGTCCATTCTATGTTGGTTTTCGAGAAAGAGCTGATGATGTGGCAAATTGATTTTTAAAATTTTAGGAACAGGGAGCATCCCCGCCGTCTCCTCTTTTCCTACGGCGGGGATATTGCGCGCGAACGGGTGGGTGGGTCAAGCGCATTTGCATTTGAGCCTCGGACATTTCCGCTAGGGCGTCCATGACTAAAGGATGAGCGCCGCCGTTATCTTGCAATGCAGAAGTTTAGTAGCGAAAGCGACACGACAAAAGCTATCTTGAAAACGAGGAAGGGGGTTGTGCGAGGGCGGACTCCGAAGGCACTCTAAACGAAGCCAAAAGACTCTAAACGACCACAGAACCAGCGAAAGCACTGAATACTCTACTCACCACTGCGAGGAGGAGACCGAAGCTGGGGGGAGGATTTCTTCCTCCCACCAAACAGCATGGCGCCCGAGCCACCCGCCCGCAGGCGGGCAATGGCGAGGAGAAAGCGCCAAACCTAGACATCTAGGCGCGAGTAGCCCTAGCGGAAATGTCCGAGGCGGATGGCGAGGATGG
>JAUSDP010000053.1 GCA_030650605.1 bacterium | reverse complement strand
GCGAAGGGGTGACCCACGCTGGAGCGTTGCGAAGTAAGAATGTTGGCACAAGTAACCACAATGCGGGTGAGAAACCCGCACGCCGAAAGAACAAGGTTTCCCTCTCAACGTTTGTCGGAGAGGGGTTAGTCGGTCCTAAGGAAATGGTGAGAACCGCATCCGATGGACACAGGGTTAATATTCCCTGACTATCTGTGTAAGTGATGAGAGGACGGAGATGAGTATGTATCGCGCATTATCGGATTTGACGTCCGTGCTTTAAGGAAGTGTACGAGGAAAAACCCGGACACTAGCTTTAATGCTGATTCCAAGAAGAGCGGAAATGCTCAGCCTCGGCCGGGCAAATGATACAAAGCCATCTTCCAAGAAAATTCTCTAAACTTATTACGCAGATATCCGTACCGCAAACCGACACAGGTGTTCAGCTCGAGTAGAGCAAGGCGAACGAGTGAGACGTCCCCAAGGAACTCGGCAAAAAAGCAGCCGTAACTTCGGAATAAGGCTTGCCCCGACTATGTCGGGGCCGCAGCTAAAGTATCTCTGGCAACTGTTTATCAAAAACACAGCTCCCTGCGAACTCGCAAGAGGATGTATAGGGGGTGACACCTGACCAATGCCAGAAGGTCAAACACGGGGGGTCTTATTATCTTCGGATAAGAAGGCTGGACTGTGTAAGCCCTGGTGAATGTCGGCCGTAACTATAGACATGACCGTTGTAGTTACGAAAATAAATCTTGCCATATGCTGGAAAACCCGGTCCGCCTTAGGCGGAAACAAAGTAGTATGCATTACGAACACATGTTGATGTGTCGTGACAATATGTATATGCGGATAATCAGCAGGAAAGTCTTCTGATCTAACAAAACATAATGAAAAATATTCCAGTTGATATAGGAAACTATATTGCGGGGTTCACAGACGGAGAAGGAAGCTTCAACGTCTCGATCAAAAAGAGGTTAGATTACAAAGAAAGTTGGAAACTGACCGCGTCGTTCAACATATCTCAAAAAGATAGAGTTATCCTTGCATGGGTAAAGCATATTTTGGGGTGTGGAACATTGCGGGAAAGAAAAGATGGCGTTGTGTATTACGAAGTAACAAACATTACTTCACTCCACGAAGTCATTATTCCATTCTTCAAAATGTATGGTTTCCGCTCGGCATACAAAAAGAATAATTTCAGAATTTTTTCTGAAATAGTCAAAATGATGTATGCAGGCGAGCATCATACTCAAGAAGGATTTCGGAAAGTTCTAGAATTAAGAGAAACACTTAATCCTGGAATTGGAAGAAAACGAAAATACACATTATTAGATGTCGTAACTTCAGAAGAATCCCCAGAGACTATACGCAAGACGGTTTCAAATCAAACATTGGAGTCGACGATTTGAAAACGATGATATAGTCCGATCTCATTGGCAACAATGAGTTAACACGTAAGTAATAGATTGGTAAATAGTTGAAGAAAGATCATTACACCAAGAAAAGCTACTAGAAATGAACGGTCCTAAGGTAGCGAAATTCCTTGTCTGGTAATTGAATTGCCAGCTTCGAGAGTGATCTCGATGAAAAATTCGGCTTATAACGGTGGAGCCCAATCTCGAAAGAGAGGGTAATACCGTGGGAAGTCGTTCAGCACTAATTTTTGGATTAAATAAGAACAAGCACCCCCTTTTGAGGGTGCTTGGGAATTCGAAGTGAGGAATCTCAAGTCAGGAGAACCGTGGCGATTACCACGAGACTCATGACCAATAGAGTCAACACTAAAATGATGTACAGTCTTGGCTCACCCTTGTATTTGGGGTTAGTCAAGATTTCTCTGAGTCCTGTAAACATAAGCACCTCCATAGGTATAGTATCATATGGTTGTTTATATGTCAAGTATAATCTTGACTCCAAAAATTAGTGCTGAATTGACCCCGTAACGACTGAGCTTAAATGCAAGACTTGCCAACCAGTTTTGGCAGGTAACACGCCGACTCTCGATTCATAAAATCGAGATGAAGATATAGTCTAATGCCCGCAGGAATGCGGGGAAGGAGGTTCTACTTCGCGCAAGTGGAACATCAAACTCAAATGAAGTTCAGACGCGCACGAATGGTGTAATGACTGGAGAACTGTCTCGGGGACCTGCTCGGTGAAAATACAATACCGGTGAAGATGCCGGTTACCT
>JAUSDP010000015.1 GCA_030650605.1 bacterium | reverse complement strand
GTTGTCGATTACACTGGCAGCAGTTTTGTAGTTTATTGGTACTTTGAGCATACCTGGTCGTTTAATCCACGCTGTTTTTGCTTCGGGATCGAGAACTAGGCATGCATCAAATTTCAATGCCTTTTCGATTGTTTCCTGCTCACTTTGGGTAGTCACTATTTTTCCTTTACTCGACTCACGAATCGAGCCATTCAATTACTGCCCAGTCGTAACCGACCTCTGAATTGTCATCGGACGTTCGCCAATCACAATCACTCTCATTGACCTTCATAAGCTCATGCTCTTGAATGTTGTCTTTTCTTCCCAAGTGTTGAATCCGGCACCGCACAATTCTCCCGACTTCTGGCAGTCGATCCAATGCTTTGATCCACACGATTTTTCCTATGGTTTACTTTACGGCCATGCCATTTGCTTGTAACGGATAAATTTCCTCGCCGTGTCTGCCAAACTCAACTGTCGCAAGATCGTCCGGCGTTGCAAACGGAGGTGAAACCGGGCCAACAAAAAACTCACCTGGGAATATGTAGCCCTGAATAGCACCCCCTTCCTTGATCTTGCGCTCACCATTGTGCGTGCCAACGAAAATCAGACTCGGCATGACCACCCCACGCTTGTAGTACCAATACGCGCCATCGACTGAGGGAAATCCTTCGATTTTTGGATGTTCACCGCTCATGCTATGTGCCATATATTTTTCCATAATTTTTTCGATCCGTTTAAAGTTGGTCAAATCTTACTGCTACACCGCGATCACCTCTGTAAAAAGGTTTCCAAAAATGCTCTACTTTACCGAGGCATTCTGGACAGTGAAGTTCCTTGTTACCGTTCACAGTGACAAACTCCCATCCAGCCTTTAAAACCTCAGTCAAAGCGCCTTGCTTATCAGATTTCTGGCCGCAAGAATGATTGCCCCAATTTGAACATTTATCGCAAAAAACATCAGTAACGACTGTGACCGCCATATCGATTTCCCCTTGCAGAAGTGGTCTCGTCCTGCGGTTGCTCGGTGGCGGTATCAGCCAGGTCATGCAGTGTGGCGCAGTTCCCGCACGAGAGAAATACAGCCGGTCGCAATTGACCTTCAATATCATGACCACTCTGATCGATACGATATGCCCACATGTTGTTGCATCCACAGTTACCGCAAATCAGATGGAGTTTTGCATTAGCCATGGTTTACATTTTTCCTTTACTTAAGTACCCGCTCCGCCGTCACAATCCAACCCAGGAATAAAAAAACCTCGCCCGAATTCTTCGCAAACTTGGTCGGGGTTGTCATACCAGTTGGCACCCTTCGCGTACTCAGGAGGACAAACATATAGCGAGCCATCAAAAATATATACTGCTAGTTTTGATGCTGCGCAGTCTTTCAGCGCGGCCTCAAGCTTTTTTGCAGCAGCTTCCTGTTTTGGTGTCACAATTTTTCCGATTATTATTTTGTTAAATCACGAATCTTGATCTGGTATTCACGCACTGGACGTGCCACTAACAAATCAAGGCGGAAGTTTGTCATTGATGTTGCTATCTCCTGCACGGCTTCCGAAGCATGGCTAATGTCATTTTTATCGCGCATCAATTTTGCTATCTGCTCAAGCCGCTTGCTTAACGCAAACGCAGTTTTAGCCGCTGCGTCGATGGCCTCGGCGGTTGGTTCTACGTTGATATCTAACATGCCGTTTTCCTTTGGTTCTTAAATATTGTTTCGATGATTGATTATAGCGTAGCCGGTTACGGTGTCAAGCTCTATTTGTTCTTTGTTGGTGCTGGCAACTGCTGAACCGCATACTTCAATGCTGCACGCCTGGATGTTGCTTTCCCCTCCGCGATCGCCTGATCTAATCGTGCCAGGTCATCCGCATCAAGGTGTGCCTCTACCCGTGCTCCACCAGCGTCCGCAAGCGCTTTGCGCTGACGCTCTACGCGTTCCTTGGCGGTGTAGTCGTAATTAGGGGATGATGTTTTTTTATCGTTCATTATTTTTATTTCTATTGTTCGTCAAACCAGAATGGCTCATCACTATCTGCGAACCAGGGCAAACCAATATCCGCCTGAATCTCAGGGATGGTTTTACCAATCATGCAATTGATAGGAACGAACAAAAGCACCGCCGCCATTCCTTCAGGCACCATCGTATCTGGTGGTAAGCTAAGTCCTGCTCCTCCGATGATCGCGCTCGCAAGTAACGTTGTTCTGGATTCGGAGTAACGCGTATTTTTAAAGTCATCAATTTTCTATTTCTTTTAACTTGGTAAGTGCGTTTAGCGAAGAAAATCCTCTACGTGAATTAATCGGAGCCGTGAGTGCTTCATCAGTGCTAAAGCCTAAATTCAGTCGTTTTTGAATGGTAGCTCTTTGGATACCAGTTCTTTTTGACCACTGCTCCAAATATAGCCGTTCATTGTTATGTTTTATCCATACTAAATCTTTGCGTTTCTTTTGGCGTTTTTTGATCGCTCGAATGATGTTGTCAAAATTTTTTGGAATTGGCTTAACAACATTAAAAGTGATCTGCTTTGCGTTGGCGTATTTTTGTAGCGTCGCGTTATCAATCCTAAAATGAATTGCAATTTCATTTCGACTCTTACCATCAGCAATCATCTTCATCAACTCTACGTCAAATACCAATCCAGATTTCCATAATATTCTATTTTTTGTCAGCTCAATTCCATATGGGTGTTTATAGCCACATCGAGTGAGTCGCATCTTTACTGAGGAGTAATTGAGGTTTTTCTGAGTAGCTAAATCATGCAATGTGAGCCCTTGTGCTGCGCATCGAATAGCTGATTTGATTAGGGTCGGATCAAAACGAATTTTACGATCTTTGGCAAATTGCTCAAGCGAAGTCTTATCGGTTCCAATCACTTCAGCAGCGCGATAAAGTCCATGTCCAGTTAATGCTAGTTCCCTAACATATTCTTCTAGTTCGATTTGTTGTTCAAACCTATAACGCAATTCCAGTTGGTCGATTCCTTTTGGATGTGTGTGACCAATGAGTCGAGTTACGTATCTGATACTTTCATATTTAAACCCCGTGTTGTTCGCCAACTCAACTAAACTTTTGCCTTCTGAAGAGTAACGCTCGATCAAATCAATAATTTTGGATTTTTCGGCACGTCCAGTTTTTGATTCACGAGTATTGCAATAACTAGCCTCATGCGAACATGCTTTGCAATGTGTTTGTAATCCTGATTCATTGTTGACGTGTGCGTACCAGAATTCCGTATCGGCAGACCAAAAATGCATGCACCGTGAGCACTTTCTTTCGAGTTCGCCAGTGTCAATGCAAATTTCATAACCTTCGGGGAACTGTCTATTTACCAAATACAATACAGGCAACGGACACCAAAACCCTTGGTGGATATATTTGCTCTTGTTGTTCTCTGATATACCCAAGCTCACGACGATTTCCCTATGAAAGTTTGGTAATTCGTGTCACTTCTCGAACAGGTACAACACCATCAAGAAAGCTCATTCCTGCGAATACCAATTGGCGCTCAAGCGAATCACGAGTTTCGATCAAAGAATTTTTGAGCCAGCGAAAATGTCTTTCTGGTAGCACTTCAATTTTTGAGGTCAGTTCTGGGATATCGATCAAAATCAAATTGTCAATCATATCCAAACTATCTATATCAAGATTCGTTACGTCAGGAATTTGAATTATCTGCAATGTCCCCATGGATTCGTCGTAATGCTGCACACGTTGTGCAGTTTCCAAAGCACTCTCAAGACTGGAATAACTACGGGCAACGAAGAAATTTGAGAACAATGGCGCATGATCCGCACCGGACGAATAGAACCGTCCCGTTCCTTTCTGATGGATTACAAAGTCGTCTTTTTTCATGGGTTCTTTTCCCTATCTATTCAATGAATTATATCTACTAGTGTTAAAGCCAAAAAGTGTTCGTTCCACCATTTCCAAGGCCACGAATTGACTTCGTATGGATTGGTATCGGCCCCAAGACCATATTCAACCGTAGACTCGGCCTCTAGTTCGCAGAGTCGCTTCTTATCGCCCCATGTGGACGTGTACCCATCGGCAATAGGGGCGCTTAGGTTCGGTTCCATTTCAGATACAAGCATAAAATTTTCTCTTACACTTTCAATTGATTTTAATGATGCGCGAAACCAAGTTTTTTAATATACGCTTGCACTGACTTCCCGCAATCCTGGCAGCGGTAATTGCCTTCCTTGACAACACTCATGTCGCCTAACTCCGAATAGCCTTGGCCCCACGTACCAGATGCACTCGCTTTGATAGTTTGATCCATTGCATAACCATTCTGGCCGTGACAATGAGGGCAACGAGGTGCGGTCGTAGTGCTCACTAATTTTCCCTTTGGTTTACTCGGCGTTCTCGGATGCCAACTCAGATGCCACATCATTTACCGACATCCCCTCATCAAAAATCTCCGTCAGCCACTCCGAATGTTCAACAACGGTCTTTATTGCGAGTTCCTTCGAGTAGCTGTGGTTATTACATAAAGCTGTCACAACTTGAGAGCTAAATTCGAGGAATTTGGTATCGGTGGCATCATTAGCAGCCGTGACATCTTCCTGGGAGTCAGTGAACGGCATGCTTGCCGGAAGTGATTCTCCATTAAGATGTGCCAGTATCTCTAACATGGATATTCCACTCCCGTGTTCACTCACAATAATTGCTGTCGTATTCTTATTCATAAATTTTCCCTTTGTTAGACGACTGAATTGTCAAAGTGAGAGCCGTAGTGGCCAACCAGCGTATATTTGCGCAGTGCAGATGAAAATTCGCGTAACTTAGGAACACAATCAAAGGCATCTACCAGACAGAGTAGTGTTACTTCACCCTTAACCACCTCTTGCAGCGCAACTTTAGTCGCTAATTCCTTAGTCGCGTCATCGACTGG
>JAUSDP010000014.1 GCA_030650605.1 bacterium | reverse complement strand
AGGTATGCTCAAAGTACCAATAAACTACAAAACTGCTGCCAGTGTAATCGACAACCTTTCTTTGAAGTTAGTTGGAACTGACAGTCAAGGACATTCAAATTTTGCACTCAAGGTTTAGCCCACTTTTTTGATCGGAAAAATTCTCAATGCATCAAGATGACGTTATTAGGATTGCGCGGGAAGCGGGGTTAATTGACCAAAGCAAGTATCTTTTTCCATTCCCGAATCAAATAGCGGCTATGGATCGTTTCGCCAACACAATCGAATCCGAAACACTTGAGATTGCTGCGAAAATTTGTGATCAACTTGGCGGTGAAATTGTTTTAAATAATATCGACGAAGTAAAGCTTGCTGCAAATTCACTTGCCGATGCAATTCGCAAATTTAAATCACAACCACCGAAAAAAATCATGAACAACGATAATCCAGGCATTAAATTTAACGGAACCGAAGGCGCTGCAAACATCTTCGTGAGCAGCGATGGAGCCAACACGCACACCTTGTTTATTGGTTCCAGCAGACGTGGCCGCAGTATGTTGATCACGGCAGACGCTGCACGTCGCGGTATCAGCTACGAAGAAGCAGAAAAAGACTGGTTGCCAACCGAGGCAGAAAAACAAGCGGAGGCTGATCGTGAGCAAGTAGAACAAATCAAGCACGACCGGCGCACTGCAGCCGTGCGTGAAGCGTACTGGATATCAACCGACCCGGAATCCGGCGAATTTGATTCTCTACATGATGTTCTGAGCAACATCTGTAAACGCGATCCAACCGATGAACAAGTGCGTAGGCTGTTCAACATGCTTCCGGCCGAAGTGATCGGCGAGGGTGTTAAGTTGAGCTTCACCGATACCGTGGTTGGCGATGAGATCCATGAGTTCGTGCGCGAAAATAAGGCTGATGTAATGGCGCAAGTATTTGCCGATTAAGGCGAAGGGAAAATAATATGAATCAGCGAAAAAGAAAAGCCATGTTTTTTACGAAAGTTATTGAGTTTAATCGACTTAATTGGAAAATTCAAAGAGCAATTAAACTGCCTCCGACTGTCATCTACATTGGTTAAAACCGATCGAAGGAAAAACCCCGGTGTTCTTATTTAATGTGGATTTTTACACCAAAGTTCGATCTACGGCGCTACCTTGTAGCGCTGTTTGCCGTTGAGAGCCTAAAGGAAGGGGCTACAGCGCATTACATTGCGCAGGACATACATTGCGCGGCTTGAGGCCAGTCGTGCGCTGGAGAGCGCTTCCAAGTTTTTCTTGATTAAGCAGCCAATCGCCGCTGTTGATCTTGTCGATCACAAAGTTGAGCCAAATATTTTCCGAAGTCAAACATTCCAGCTTCACGCAATGCCTTAGAAACACGCACTGATCGCGTTTCATTTCTTGGCAAAAGAATGGCTCGCGTATTCTCGTAAGGTTTAGGCATCTCAAGTCCAAGATAAGTGGCGCCAAACGACTCCATCGCATTGTAGAAGGCATTTGCGATCGCTGCATCATCAGAAATTACAAATAAGTCGTATTCGCGACACAGCGCTTTGACTGACGCTGCATTAATGGCATTTGTAGATAGTCGTCCCTTCAACGGTACGAGCTTACCAATGCGGCCCGCGATAAGGCGAGCTGCGGAAAAATGGTGAGATCCGTCAATGTTCATCAGAAATAGGCGTCCGTCCCACAGGTGATTTTCGAAATGTGTATCGGAGAAAATACGCTCTGCAGAATGTGCAAGATTCACTTCAAGTCCGGCCTCGTTAAGATCTTTGACCATCGCAGGCGAATTCTTCGTCACCATATCGTCCAAACTGGAAAAGTCAGTCAATGTCGATTTTGAATTAGCTAATCCATCCACATCTTGTATTTCACACGTCCAGGATTTGGTTTCGTAACAATGTCCAAAATTGACGAGCGCGATGATATTCAATGAAAAACCGCTATATTGATTTCCGGTCTTTCTCCATCCCACAAGCGTCCCTGTGTCAGGTCGTGGCCATCTGGAATTGGGCAGATTTCCCAATTTGTGCCAAGGAACGACACTATCGTACGCAATGGACTGATTCAATTCAGCAATATCAACGCGCATGTTCGGATATTGACGAATCAATCTCATCAAGTTAACCGGCGAGCCAAAATCCTCAAAAATTCCATCGCAAAGAGAGGTCAAAAAAGTTTGTATCATTTCATTTCCAAAGAAGAGGGAACTGCAAATACTAAAGCCGGTTAGTGCGAATAAATACGCCTCGATCGCTAATCCGTTCAAGCGCAGCTGCACATTCCTCACCCCATGCAAACAACACGGTACCTGCTCCGCATCGTGCTTTCTTATGTTGATTTTCACGTCCTGGTATGAACTGAATACGACCTGCAACAAATAGAATTGCAGTAGCCGAATTCATCGCGTCTTGACACCAACTAGTGTCGGTACGACTAAACACTAATGCAATACCGTTGCCATGTGCGGCCATACGTTTAACCCACTGTCCAGTATCTGGTCCGTAGGGCGGATTCATCCACACACGACCAAACCACGGCTTACTTAAACCGTTGTCAAAAATGGTGTATTTCGTTTTGGCTGGCACCGACGTTTCCATGTCATGTGGACTGGCCGGATCCAAATCAAACGTGATATCAAGCGCATGGAACAGCCAAGCCGGTGTGTACCATTCCACACTCTTATGGGTGAGAGCCGCACTTGACGTTCCAAACATTCCGCTCACAATTGGCTTTCTTCTATTGAGTCAAGTCACGAAGAGGAATGATTACGCACTCCTGGATGCCATTATTTGAATACAATTCCTTTCCTTCACGTCCATGATGCCAACAGGCGCTGTCACCTTCATTTTCACGCTGCTGGAAAAAGTCAAAAGAATATCCGCCTTGAAGTAACGCCGCCCTCAGATGTGGAAAATCATCCTTTTTTGAATCTTCAATTTGAACTTCACTTTCATCGTACCCGTCTTCCCAGGAATCAATTCCATCCTGGACCATTGCTACATAAGTGACTGGATTAACTAGCGCAATTTTTTTGAATTTGATGAGACGAACAACCATAATTTTTTACCCCTTGTTTAAGAATCGCGGCGCAGCTAAAAAATCAACCACGTTTGATGTGTCAGCTGTATATGCCGGAAAAATTCAGTGAACCGTGCCGAAAATGTGCACAGCCCTATTGCGATCGATAACGACAGCTGGGTGTCCCGCTGCATGATACAAACGTGATGCATTATGAAAGGCATCGGTCTTGCTAAAATTCTTAGCATTTTCGCTTTCCGTCACAAAACAAAAATCACTCTTATCAAGAGTCTCGGCGACAAATCCCTTGCCGACAATTCGTATATTAAACTTGTTGATATTCATATCTCGCGTCGTTAGTTGATCACTGAAATTCATAGTACATTAATTTTTGACCGTGTCAAATATGAAGATTGCATTCACGCATGGTCACTGCCAATTCATGCAAATAATTTGATAAGACAAAGTCAGTAGCATCAATTTCCTTGTCAGGAAAACCCTTGCCTTTGATCGCAGCAATCAAATGAAATCCATTTATTTCCGACACGACTACCGGCACCTTCGATAGAGCCATGCTTTTCAGCCAAAGCGTGAGATTTCGTTGTGTGTATCCTTCGATAAAATCATCCTCGGACATGTTTGGCCGATCAGATTTACTGATTATCTCCCGCACTCTGGCTCGCTCTTGAATAACTCCAGATCGGATGACTGTACGAGTCGCGGCATCATCTTTTAATGATTCAAAAACAATGCTCAAGTCTTCTAACACCCGCAAATTCACTAGCACCGCGATACGTTGATATTCCGCATAACGCATGTTCGAGACATTAATTTCCGCCTCGCTATTATTCAATATAGAAAGTTTGTTTATATCAATCATTTGGTTCAAATATACGCTATCATACTAAAAAATGTGAAACCCTATTCAAAGACAAAATACTGCATGCAATGGCAAGAATACAAGCAGCAACTTGAAGAACGGGTTACTGCCAAAAAAGACAAATCTCACCCACTAGTTGATGAGAGTATCAATGCTATGCGCGAAGGACTCACTATGAGAATGGGGGCTATGATCATAGTCAACGACCCAGCCTTCCTCTCCATTACTCAAATACTTGAACGCCGCCACAAATAAGCATTTCTCGCTGCTATTTACAAAGCGTTTCCGGTTACACTTTTCGAAGCCATAATCGGATTGGACATCATATACGAAGGCATTGTAGGCATGATCGACCCCCTCGAAAAATTTGCAATTGGTTTAGCTTCGTCTTTCACCAATTGAATCAATCCACTTTGAGGAACCACGTCATCACCAATTTTCCGTTCTGGATTCGACGGCATCGCGGACACTTCATCAAGGAAGAGAGGTTCGTCCTGTTGTTGAATTTGTCCTCGCATTTTTGCACCGGCAATTGGCGTAAATGTATTGCGATACAAGACATCCCCTTCAATTAAAGCTGTGGCGCCAACGACAATGCGCTCTCCAATGATTTTGCCCTTCACTTTGCCGAGAACAATGATGTAGCGGCCGCGAATTTCGCCTTCCACGACGGAGTCCTTATCAATAATTACCAGACTAGATCCACGTTGCGTCACATTACCTGTAATGTGCGCCTGGATGCGCACCCCATAGTCACTCAGTTCAACGTCTCCGTTGATAATCATGTCGGCGGCTAGAACAGATCGGACACGGCCAACTTTCATTAACACAGGATTGAGATTATTTTCTCGATCGACGACATCGTTATTCTTTGTTCCAAAAGTCACCATTTCCAACTGTTTTTTTTCTGGCGGTGGAATGGGGCCCTCAGACTTCATTTGTTTGTCTGCATGCTGCACCTTTGGCAGTTCTCTTTTTTCAATAAAAAGACTTCCAAACCATGTAAAAATTTTCATTTCTGACCTTTTTTGATTATCCGCATATCAGTAACAATATCGCCGTTGGGCGACACATTCAAAACCGTTTCACCTGATGACAATTTATCGCCGGCTGATAAAGCGGCAGATGCTAATTGAATAGGCTGGATTTGTTTCATTGCATTGTCGGGCTTGTTTAAAGAACTACTTTCAGATGACACGGCGCTAGCATTAGCGGGGAGGATGATGACCTTGGGCTCAACCACTTTTCTGATCAGCGATTCAACAGGGGTATTTTGTGGTTTTAAAACGGACACCAATTTTGGTCTATAGGAAAGGTCAATTTTTGGCGTCTTTTTTTCTACGTCCGATACCAGACCCGACGTTGCATTGGCATCGATCGCTTTCAATTTTGGAACTATAGATTTATCCAGTAACGTCTTCAGCGCGTCCAAATCAATAGGGCCAGTCGCAGATGTGGCGACTGGCGATACCTCCACAACAGGATTTGGGATTTCCTTTTTTACTAGCTCAACAGGTCGATGTATCGAAAGAGGGGCTTTAACAACAACACTTTTGGATTCATGAAAAAGGGTTAGCGCACCAACTGCACTGACTAGCATGATCGACACACAGAAAATGACTCGCCGTACTCTCAATTTTTTGACCGGACTATCTTTCGTCGTGTGATGGTTGGACGGAACGTCTGCTGACTGTCGTGATTCAACATTGATCGCCTTTCCAAATAAATTAACACTATTGGCATCGTCGCCACCGTCCATGAGACGTTCCAAAGCTTCATTTTTTGTATCAAGCATGATGAGCGCCTTCCTGTTGAAACTTCTCATCGATCCACATCTCAACCTGCTCTTTTTTATAGTATCGAGTAGCCCCAATTTTTCCTGAAGGAGGGCATTTACTTAAATCAGCGTAATTTTTCTTGATCGTCGCAACAGACATTTTGATACCTCTATTTTTTAAATAGTCGGACAAGCTTTGGTCAGTCAACATATCGCCAATAACTGTCTGAGGTAAATTTTGAGACATTTGAATATTTCCTCTTACTAATTTCGCACAGATACATACATACTAAAACAAATGTATTTGAAAAACAAACTATTTATCCAGAAATATTCGTTTTTATCTGAATTCATCTTTTTCAACACTATGGTTGTAAGTCTCAAGATCCATATGGATAGAAGTAGGTAGTGCGCCGCTCGGTGCGCTGCTATACTTTACCGGGTTAAATAAAGGAAAGATGCCGGATGAAGTCAACAAAAACCATAAAGCCGATAGTCAGTGAAAACTTGGTTGCGATTCCAAAGAAAAAAGGAAGAAAATCTTCCGGACTTCCACCTGAAGTTGTTCAGCGACAGTCCACCGATAGGCGTCGGAAGAAATTGTTGGACGAAGGTAAGGTGAGATTTGACGACTTTGTATTGCCAGAAACAAGAGACGGGATTCGATTAATCAAGACCGTCACCGAAGCACACACACTAGGTGAGGCATTAGATATCATTGTAAAAAATGAACTGAGAAGGCGAAAACTTGACACGGTTAAATAATACTGTAGTCTAATCATAAACGTTTATATGCTAGGCGGTCCTGCAAGCGAAGATAAAGTAGAAGCCAAAGGCGGCGATCCATTGATAGTTAAGATTGCTCGCGATCACGCAGATTTAATGGATGGGCTGACAGAACACAAGCTGCCTGACTTACCGAATAACTAAGAGGAAAGTAGCGTGAAAGAGAAAATGTCAGCAAAAGATATTCCGGAAGTGGCCGTGCTCCAGTTTCTGGAGTCCTTGAATGGCGCACCTGCGACTTGGTTCGACAACGAAGGAGGGCTATTCGCCAACAGCATTCAGCATGGAATGCCAGCCGGCATACCACCTAAGATTGCGTTAGCTAAGATTGCGGCCATGATTCGTAAGAAACTGGTGGATGGCTGTGCGTGTGGTTGCAGGGGCGATTTTATTATTGCCGTTAAGGGGCGTGTTGTTCTGGTTAGCACCGGAGCTAATACGTCGGATTGAACAAGGGAAAATTAGGGTATCCGTAATATGTGGTTGATAAATTGGAGATAAAAATGACGAGTTGCCCTTCTGCTTATGCAAATAGTTTATTTGATGGCCCGGAACCTTCAACACTGGAAGATGAGATTTTGGGATTGTTGTTTGTCGACCCTGATAATCTAAGTGAAGAAGGTAAGAAGAAGGCTTACGGTGTGAGTGACACCGCGGTTAAAAATCCCGAGACTCATCACTAATAGTTTCGCCAAAGGAAAAATTGAGCCATGAAAATCGTCATAAATTCGAAATCGGTCGGCGTGTTTTTACAGCATAACTTGGGCGGCCCCATGTTTGCAAACGGATGCGCAATGTTCAGCAATGCAGACACATTTGAGTCAGAGGCAGATGCACGCGAATGTGCAATACGCTAACGTGCCAGTCACACCGGAACAAGAAGAGCTCGCCAGACGGATTGCCCTGGATCAAGCCGCCGATGGCGGCGAAGTCACGATATTGTCCCTTTTAACTGCTTGGGATACTGTGCAGGATCTACGCAATTTTTCTTCTGCTTTGCGTAAAGCCACATTACCAGGTGCGTATGGACAGATGTTCGTAAATCCATTTCAAGACACAGTTGTTTGACCGAGGAAAAAATAATGAACGCAACCAGTAAAGTTTTGACGGTGATTATCTTCTTGGTGATGGGAACAATAGGCTATCTGGGACTGGTGAAACACTCCGGCCAGCAGGCAAGCTCCGACTCGGTTAAGTTATCGTGCGTGGAATTCCAAAATCAAGAGGATGCGGAACAATTCAAGAAGACAGGCGTAATACCTGCCGGTTCGAAAATTTCAAATAAGTCCGCCAGCGAATGCACTGGTCTTCGTATTGCTGCGAGATAGTTCGGAAAAAACCATGAATAAATTTCCTTGGATGTATTGCATTTTGTTTTGCGCAGCCTGGTCTATTCTCGGTCTTGATCTGCTACGTGGTGAGCGAACGATGGCGGGAAATGTTGCGGGCATTTGGCTGCTTGCCCAGACGATCGGGCTCGGCCTGCAAAAGCTACATATTGGTATTTCAGAAAAACGATTCTGGAATTTTTTGTCTGACGCGCAAGATGGTGGCATAAACAACTCGCAGCGTCGTAATTGGGCATGGTTATGGTACGAAGTGCTGTCACACTTCTCCCTTATCCAACACGACACAGGTACTCCTGCCAAGATGGCGAAGCTTCGAGATAGTGAACTCTGACTCACCAAAGGAAAAATAAAATGTCTGAAGACCTCCAAACCTTCTTAAAGACCTCACTTGTATTATGCATCGCTATATGCACACCTATTCAGGCGAATGCGGGCTTTTTTAAATGGATGCGCAATGAGGCTCTGCCAACCATTTCAGGTGCTAGACCTATTGTGATTAAACCATACATCTCGATCTCATCCGGTTCTACCAAAATTCGGTTTGGAAACGATTCGGTATTGGTCAAAGTCGGCGACGTGACCGTTCAGACCAATCACTTGCGATACCGTCTAGCTCAGGCGGCTTGCGTGTACGCCACCGGTGGGGACGTCATGACCTGCGCGCCGGACGTTATAGACCGAGAAGCGCACAAGGTGTTCGATCAAGTGGCTAACGGGGTCGAGGTTAATAGCGATCTTCCACCGCCCAAACCTGTTGCTTTCGCAGGCGGGGCAAAGCCATCAACTAGTTCTGGAGGTCTGAAAATTGACGACACACTATTGACCGTAATAGCTTGGGATCCTCCGCCAGTATCCGTCGGATTCAACTTCGACCAGAATTCGCCTTCGAGCGCTAATCCATCGCCCTCGTCTTTTTTTCACTCATTCTCTGTAGCGAGGGGAGTAGACGATAAAAATCAAGCGACTGTTTTGGTCGTCGGACGCATCGACTTTGCTAATCTGCAAGGGCACAATGGAGGAATACTGTGCCTTTTTGCTAGCGAAAAAGGAAAGTTTCTACGTAGCCGCAATGGTGAATACCAAGATAAATATGGATTGGTAGCACTGGGTAGCTCGGTTATTTTGCCTAGTTCCCCATGGCTTGAAAAAATGCAAATCCAGTTGATCCTGCCATGGTCCGAATTGGAACTCCCGGACGATGTTGACCCTTACGCGCCAAAATTCGTACAGTGTAGTGTTACCGTTGACAACCAACTAACCCAAGCGTTGGATTGGGCCCCATTTTGAGAGCAGCAATTCATGGTTCTCCAAAACAAAGGAAAAATAGTGACTACCCAAAGCGAGCAGGAAACAATCGAAAAGGCATTGAAATTTGATGCATGCCTAGTTCTCGATCCCGAAGCAAAAACAGCGTGGATTAAACGACCAGGTATGCTCAAAGTACCAATAAACTACAAAACTGCTGCCAGTGTAATCGACAAC
>JAUSDP010000108.1 GCA_030650605.1 bacterium | reverse complement strand
CATGTGCAACATTTTTCAACTTAGTTTCGGTTGCTTTTCTGGGATCAAGTTTTTTCCTTATAGTTGCCCCAAACCGACACTTTACCATCGAATTTACAGTTTCCGATATTGAACGCATATGATATTGCTCTAACCATTTTTGAGGATCATCCCATAGAGAGTATAGCATATCATACCATCCCGAAAATCCTTTACTTTGAAAGGTTACATTACTTTTGGGAAGAAAGTATGGGGTAAGGTGCGTTTTTGAAACAAGATCTGTAATCCAACGACTTGCATAAATTCCATCTCCAAGGACGTTTTCAAGATTTGGATAACTTCGAAGTGTCTGAAAATAGGCATCAGGAAACATAGTTGTTTCTCCAACAGAATGGTTAGAACAAACAGACATTCCTGAAATTAGTTTATACTTAGTCCCAATACCCATTACACAATATGAAAATCCCTTATTTGAAGTTGAATTTGTTATCGGAAAAGTATCATGACTTTGATTTTCATTTGCAGGCTTAGATTTCTTCTGATTCTTTTTTGAATTCTGTTTTTGTCGTTTGTCAGCATAATTTTCTTTATTTGAAGCACTATGGCCGGTTCCATCAAAAGAACAATTTATCTCTTCATTTTCAACACATTCGTTGGTTATAACAACAACTTCATCCAGAATCTTATTCACTTTTTCTCGATCATAACCCCGTTCTATTGTCTTGTAAGAAAAGTGTTCACTTATGCCTAATTTCTCTCGAAATAAAAGTAACAATCCTTCAGCTATTCTATTGGGTGATCCTGTGTAAGTCTGCAATAGAAGTGCTTTGGCAATGTCCGCTGGATTTGTTTCTGGTTTCCCAGGACCACGTTTTTTGGGTGGGGTTCTGCTTTTTATTCTATTATCTGCTTCATTGACAATATCCCTTAAATTGTCCAGGTAGTTTGCCATCTCACTGATCTGAGCAGAATCATATTTGGCCCAGTCTATCTTTGTTTGCTCTCGGTTCTCATATTGAAAAGAGCCATCCCGAACATTCTTAATGATCGCTCTTAATTCTTCCCCTGCATTTTTTGAAGGCATATGGATTAATGGAACGCTAAGTTTATATATTTTACGGGCGTATACGCCCATAATGAAAGGAATTCTTATTGCATTTTCAGTGCCCACAGGAAAAGACAAAACAAAATCAAGTGCGTTTGTTAAAGCATTCTATGGGCAGGAAACAAGTTCACATCAAGGAAAATACAAGTATCACAGGAATGGCATTTTGGATGAAATACCTCACAATAAACTCATACGTGGGGTGATTATTGTGAAAAGTAAAGAAGCTAGCCAAGTAATAGAATTTTTAGAGAAACAATCTGCACAATATCATATTCGAGTAGTTGAGCTTTCAAAAGATGATTGTGCAGCATTGGGATTGTCTACGGAATAATATTGTCCCAAAGCC
>JAUSDP010000100.1 GCA_030650605.1 bacterium | reverse complement strand
AAGCAGTCATAGTCTGCGTCGTGGCATGGCCACCAGTGCTTATCGTGCCGGCGCTGATTTCAAAGACATTAAACGGCAAGGTGGCTGGCGCCACGATGGCACCGTTCAAGGTTATATCGAAGAGGCTGGGCAGTTTGAAGAGAATGCGGCAGGAATGCTTTTGAAACGTAAGTAACCATCGAACAAAAAAGTTAACCGACATAGAGTTAGCGCACCAATTTGTTGTCGTTTGAGCGAAAAAACGTAATCCAGACCACACCTCTATAGGGAGACTACCCATTCCCTCGAAAAGGTAAAAGTTCAAATGTCGGACGCTATTCCATTACGGGAGGCATGCAAATAAGTAAGAAAAAGCGCATTATTTTGGGAAAATATTGCAAGTAATCAGCGCTCAAGTTCATTCCCATAAGAAACTTTTACCTTTTCGAGGGGATGGGCACAATTAGCCTTTATAGAAACGTTTAACAGTGAATTCTTCGTCAACGATCGCCAGGACGATCTGATTGTGTGCTGGACTAATTGAGCGATCAACAATGAGTGTGTCACCATCATAAATGCCGATACCAATCATTGATTCGCCACGAACACGAAATAGAAATGATGCGTTTTCGTTAAGAAGAAGGTGTTCGTTTAAGTTGATTTTGCCTTGGGCGTAATCGGCGGCGGGCGAGGGGAAGCCTGCATGGACTGTGGCGCCAAACTGGGTAATTGGGGAGGATGCAGAGGAAAGGGGAATTGGGGTGTTCATGATTTTTTATACTGTATGCCCATTCAGTATATGCGTGGCCCCAAAAATCGGCAAGCAATCAATATTTATAACTAATTTAGATGCATAAAAAATAATTATTAATTGCAATTTTTTTTGATACACTAATTTTCGAATTTAATTTTAATTAAGTGAAAATTTATCCCGTGTTCAAATGAAATTTAAATTATTAAAAACGTTGGTTGCAACGGCATTTTTTTGCCCAATATTAGCATTTTCGACTGAGTTACACGGGACAGTAATTGGTGTGTCAGATGGAGATACATTAACCCTGCTTGTAGAGCAAAAGCCTGTCAAAATTCGTCTAACCGAAATTGATGCGCCAGAAAAATCGCAAGCATTCGGGCAAAAATCGAAGCAATCGCTATCTGAGCTATGCTTCCAGAAAGACGCCCTTGTCGTTACCAAGAAAAGTGATAAATACGGCCGATTACTTGGACGCATTTACTGCGATGAAATCGATGCGAATGCAGAACAAATACGCCGCGGAATGGCATGGGTCTACGATAAGTACGTATCCGACAATAGCTTATATGCAGATCAAGATGAGGCCCGCGATGCCAAATTAGGACTATGGGCAGACGACAATCCGCAGGCACCGTGGGATTGGCGCCAAGACAAGAAAAACAAACGAAAACAAATTATTCAATAGAAGGAGAACTGAATGGCAAATTTATTAGACATCGATATTTCAGAGCACGTCGATTATGACCCCAACAATTTGTTGGACACACTAGTCAAAAAATTGCACTTGAAAAATGACGCCGCCTTGTCGAGGGCTCTCGAAGTAGCTCCGCCAGTGATCAGTAAAATTCGGCACCGTCGTTTGCCTGTTGGGGCCTCACTACTCATTCGTATGCACGAGATTAGTGATTTGAGTATTAAAGAATTGCGGGCTCTGATGGGGGATCGTAGAGATAAATTTAGGGTTGGTGATGCATCTTCAAAACCTAAACCATAATTTGCAGGCAATTAAAAAAGGGGAAGCATCTTGTGATGCCTCCCCTTTTATATATGAAATCTTGAATGCTTAAAACTTGAACGCTGCGCTTGCTTTCAGTGCCGTCGGACCTCCTGATATAGAAGAGGAAACGCCACCACTAATCAAAATATCAGAGCGTGTATTGTAAGCAGCGACGACGCTTAATCCGCTCTGAGAGCCATAGTTTGCAACACCGGCAGCAATAGCTCGTTCGCCGGGTGCCAAACTTGGTATGGCAGCGGACATGGCAATTGCAGCAGCGATACCGCGCTGAGATTCTTTGCTAACGGTATCTATTCGAGAGTTTAATCGATAAGCTGAGGCATCTGTATATTCATTTGCCGCTGCCAGAGTTTTTGCTGCTGTCACCTCCATTTGGCGGACATTAACCGCGTCTGTCTGCAATACGCCGTCGTTGACACCACCGAGCAGCCTGGAACCAATGTTAACCTCGAAATCGCGAGTAGTTTGGCTTAAGGAACCGATGGCTACGCTGCCAAAATTTGCCGATTTAGCAAAGACACCGATCGCAACTGAGTTGGTTCCGGAGGCCTCAGATTTCTGACCAAAAGCTGAGGAACTAATGCCTGATGCCGTTGCAGCTGGACCCACGGCAGTTGAATTTAGAAAGCCGATGGCTTTCGCGCCATAACCTATTGCTACTCCACCATTGATTGCCGTCGTTGGATTACCGGTTGGCGAATTTCCGATTGCAATTGCGCCACCAGCGGGACCAAGGCCGGTCTCACCCGCAGTCGCTGTGGTAGTTGAGTCACCAATGGCGATTGTTGATGGATCCGCAGCAGGATTTGATACTCCGTTTCCAATGATAATTTGCTGAGAAAATGCAGTGGAAGCAGAAAATACTAAAGAGAGAGCAATAGCGATTTTGTTGAATTTATGTTTCATTTTGAATTCCTAAATGGAGTGAAAATAGTAGCTACTAAATATAGTAGATTGCGTTAAAAGTTTGAATTCGTTATTGGCGTTGGGCCACAAAATTGGCACCAATCTGTGGCGCTTGTTCATCTCCTTCCAAATTGATGATGAGGACAACTTGTCTCGAAGTCGGGACCCTATCTTGTACGGTGACATCGCGGCAGGATCCGTTATTGTTTATTTCGGAGCCGACATTATTTTGGTTCTGATTTTGCATATTGTTTCCTACTGCAGAACCGACCACGGCACCAACTGCTGTTGCTGCTACGCGACCGTTGCCGCCGCCCACTTGATTGCCGAGTAATCCGCCGGCAACGCCGCCAATGATCAATCCCAGTGGGCTTGAGTTCGAGCCCTGGCGCTGTTGGGTGACATTGTTGTCACACACACGCTGTGTTCTGTTGACATTGCGATAGTTGATCTGGACGTCTTGCACGAATGCGTTGTAGACGTGGGCGCGATCTCCATTGTTGTAGTTGCCAGCAAAAGCAGCAGTTGAGATTAATGTTGTTATTGCTACCGATAAGATTTTAAATTTCATGATTTTCCTGCTTTCTTAAGTTAAAAAATGGGAGTTAAATATTTACTTCAGAGATCTAGCTAATAAATTGCAGTGGTTGCTTACCTCCGTGCTCAAAATTTCTGTTTGTGCCCTCAATTTTGTGTTCTCAGGAATCGCTTTGTAATAAAAGAAAATGGACCCATACGCATTGCAATTATTTAGTTGAGCCTCTTTTATGATTTTGAGACGCTTACTAATCTTTTTGAGAACGTTCGGATCGGTATTCACCGATGCCACAAATTCCAAATCAGCAACCAGATCAATTTCCGTTTGTCGTTGTGCTAATACCGTGTCCAACAAATTTGCAATGACGAAATCTGAAAAATTCAAATTTTTGATGTCTATCAAATAGGTCTGATTGGCGATGCCAGTATTAGGAATTTTGAAAGAATTCAGATCGGCTTCAACATTACTATTTGATAAGTAAGTTGGTTTTTGAATCTTGCTTTCATTTGTATTAGCAGCAAAAGATGAGCTGAATATAGATGTTGCAAGGGCGAATAATGCGAAATTTAGTTTCATATAATGTCCGTTGTTAATGCTCTTTAAATGTCTTGTATTTATTATTTATAGCATATACCAACAAATCGTAAATTGCATAAAAAAATTAAAAATAGTTTATGTGTAGTAATTTTTACACATATTCCAAATCCTTAAACTTTTCAAGTGGATCAATATTTCAAACAATTATATGAATTCAAAAGTCTTATTTTTTGGGGGCGACTCGCATTCGCTCAGACATAAAATATTCAACTGGAAAAGAACAGGAAATTTAATCGTTAATAGGCCGATATGTTTGCAATGAAAAAGTCAACATTCCTTTCCAGTTAGATAAATTTTGCATTTGCTTTGTCTTTTGCTTTTCGGATCCGAAATATGATTTATTTTTTTGTTTTTGACGTTGCAGTTAAAGAAATCAGAATAAGGAATTGATAGATTTAAATATTTACTTATTTACGATTTTGTAGAGCCGCATAAATATTGACGCTCCGGACAGATAGGTAGCAATTATCCTCGCCCAAAGTAGCAACATTCCTCTCCTTAAGTAGCACTTTTCCTCGTCAAAAGTAGCACTTTCCCTCGTTGTTTTTAGGTAAGTTTATGCACAAATTCTACAATTCGTATATACTACATATACATTATTTATTTTACAAACGGAGCAATCATGCAATCCGACATAACAAGTAAAAGTCCCAAGTCAAAGTCTGGAATTCAAACAAAAATTGATGCGGGAATTCATGCCATTTATGAGCTCAAGCAGATAGCTGAAAAAGCGCAGTTAACAATCAACTTTGAGTCAGAAACCTTAAGGGCAGCAGCCAGGCAACAAGACGTCGAGCAAGCAAAAATAAACAAACTGGCGAATGCAGCGGTCACAATTAGCAAGAGATTGCAGCAAGTACGGCAACAAGAAAAACTTGCTGGATTCGAAACTGCCATTGCAAAAAACAATGTGAACATGGCAAATGCACTGGTTTTCGAAGCCCAAATGCTCTCACTTGTGGAGAAACGAGTTCTTTTCCTTGGCATCTCAAAACTTTACCCGACAACAGACGCGGAACCGCTCGTAACGATCTCAGCTGATGAGTATGCAGCTCTATTTAACATAGACAAAGCAGAGGCATACAGACAGCTTAAAATTGGTGTCAACGGCCTGTTTGATGCCCAAATTCAAATTGAGACCAAAAGACGCAGATGGATTGACGAGACAGATTCAAACTACGAACCCGGATCTGGCATGGTCGCGATGCGCTTCACTAAGTTCACAACTCCTATGCTAAGGAACATGCGCGAAAAGGGCGGCTTCACCAGGTATCAAATCGGAGCGGCCGGCACCCTTAAAAAGGTTGGCTCCTGGAGACTCATGGAAGTGTGTGCCATGAACAATTCATTCGGAAAATTTAGGCTGACATTAGAACAATTGCATTCAGTTTTAGATGCTTCTACATCTGACATGAATTCATTCAAACAATTTAATCAGCGCACAATCAACGCCGCTGTTAAAGAACTCAACAAACCTGAAGGCCTCAATCTCGGCTTGGAATACGAAACAGAACGGAATTCAAAACGCGAGGTGGTTGCCATCCGCTTTGTATTCAGAAAACACCAGTTTGGTGCAAAAAAAATCACTAAAGAGATCTTAAAACCGGCTCAAAAACTCACAAAATTATGTGAAGAGTTTTAAAAAAAATAGATGCTATGAAAACTTAATAATTTATTAAAATCTAATATAATAGTGTTTAAGGTACACAACTATCTCCACACACTAAAATTAGAATTCAAAAAATGCGGAAACATACAATCATAGCTACTGGATGCGAGCCTTCGATCGTTAGATATCTTAAAGAAGTCTGGTCTTCACAGTCACTGCCATATGGACAGAAATCAACAACTTTCTTCTCCGTTCTCTTGTGCGAATACCTATCAAAAAAGGCTTATAAAAAAGACCCAAGTAGGCCGTTGAATAAGCAGTATTTAATTCAACCTGGGACACCGTCCAAGGATCCTGAAAATCCATACAAACAGTTCACTATCTATCTTGAGGATGTGACCCTTCCTTCTGGTGAAATCGTCACAGCACAGCAAATTAAAGACAATTTGAATGCGGCTGCAATGTGCATAAGCAGCGATGACCCTGATTATCCCGAACTTAAGCTGTTCCATTTTGGAGAGATGTCTGGCAGGGCGCTTGCTTACAACTTCATCCTCTGGTTAGTCACGGAGAAGTTCCCTCCACAAGGTAATCGTTAAAACAATAAAAATGGAACGAAAAATGAAGCAAGAAGATCAAAAAACGGTTCTCGAAATCCCGCTTGGGGAAATCATAGTAGACCCAGAGAACCCGCGCCCCCATTCGGATGTTGAGACTGAAACTAAACTCAGGACAGCGAGCCTAAAGTATGGGTCCGACGACAAGGACCCGCTTTCAGAAATGGTGGATTCAATCCGCTCAAACGGGGTTCTCCAGGCAATTACCGTGAGGCCTTTCACAGATCCATCGAGCCCAATAATTAAATGGATGATAGTTTTCGGGGAACGTCGATTCACCGCTTCCGGCCTTGCTGGACTCAAAACAATTCCTGCAGTGATAGCTTCAAAGAAGCTTTGTGACGACAAGACTGAAAGACAGATCGCCCAGTTAGTCGAGAACATTCATCGGAAGGATCTAGCTGACTCAGACGTCGCGGACACCATTCAAAAGCTATCTGATGCCAATGTGGACCGTAAAGAAATCGCCAAACTGAGCGGGAAATCAGAGGCAACGATTTCGAAAATACTGATGCTGAGCGATCCAAAAAATCGGGCATTTTTAGCGGCCTGCGGAAACAGCCCACACGTGCTCTCCCAATTTCGGAGCCTAAGTGACGCGCACAAAAATATTCTTTTGGATGAATTCAATTTAACTGGCACCAGGTACACAGAAACAGATCTCAAAAAAATAAAGCTCTATGTATCCTATGCCGACGATCTTAGTGCTCAAAAGATTTTGGCATCACGCTCGATGGAGCTGGGCACACTAAACAAGCTGAAACACGATCGGGATACAAGCAAAAGCATTGCTGATAGTCCGTTATCAAATTCCGTGACGTCACGTTTAATTCAGGCTCCATCTGCAACGACGGCGAACTCAGATATTAGACATCTGACAGAGAGCATTAGAGATCCAAATTTTGATCGCGGAAAGGCATTCGAATCTCTGAGTCCATTCAAAAATCGTGTTGGAAAATTTGTAGCCCCGGATCCGACTGAATTTTTACTCAGTGCCAAAACAAATACGATCGCATCTGCTCCGGTTCCGCTCAAGCCTCAAATAGCGATCGATGATAGTGTTGAGATCGTTGTTGCCGGCGCCAAAATACGCGTTTCAAAGGGACGTATTGAAGAGATCATTCACGCCCTGGCGCCGCATACAATACTTAGCGAGCATGAGCGCAAATGGAGCCTTAATTCCGTGCTTGCAAATGCGTTGTTGGGTCATCTGAAATAGAGTTGTCACACCATCTGCTAATTTGTGCAGAGGCTTGCTGCACAAATAGAAAAACAAAAGACAATGTTTCATTGTATTATTCATTCGTTAGCTCTGGGTTTCGTGGGTGAAAGCCTCCCCCTGGAGACAATCGATATACAGACGGCCCGCTTTGGTGGGCCGTTTCCACATGAAGAATCCAATCGTGATTGAGATTGAAAGGTTGGCATGAGCAGCATCTTCAGATTCAGCAGATAGAACGTTAAGAATTACATGATTATTTTTTTTGGACTTTGACGGAGTGCTCCACCCCTTTCCAATGGGGCCATCTGACCAACAATTCTCAGCGACTGGGCCGCTATGGAAGAGCTCGAAGAGATTTTAGGTGTTCCTGTCGACATCAAGACGCCAGCCGATCTACCTCAAAAATTTCGAGATCAAGTCCTCCTTGAAGCTAAATCCATTTAAATAATCCAACGAAATCTTCGTTCAAATAGTGTTGCAGATATCTCCAACACTAGAATCGATAATTCCCGATGAAATCTATGATAAGTTGAAATTCCACTTAAAATTGCTTCCAGAATTATCGATATTGATCATGAGAATCCACTTACTTAGCGACCTCCATTTAGAATCTGGCCCGTATGAAATCCCAACAGATTTAGATTGCGATGTTATCGTCGCAGCGGGTGATATCTCAAATGGCACGAAAGGCGTCGAGTGGTTGAAGACGCTCAAAACAGATGTCCCAATCATATATACCGCTGGAAATCATGAATTTTGGAGTACTCGTGACAACCCAGTAGACATGTTCCAGATAGCCCGAGACATCAAAAAATCTGCAGAGGGATCAAACGTACATTTTTTAGAAAACGAATCAGTCGTTATTGGGGATGTAAGATTTATAGGATGCACCTTGTGGACGAATTTGGGTAGCACTGGAGCGTCCATAAATAGCGGTTTGGTCGACGAAGCAAAATTCATGAATGATTCCTGTATCCATTGCGGGGAATTCTTCGAAGATGAAGATTTGCTTGCCGAGTTCGATCGATTACTCAAAAAATATTTTGAGCATGCCCGCATCGATTTAACTCGACAACAAGAGATTCGCTATCAAATTGTTGAATCAAAAGGATGGAACCCAATTGTAGGGCTTGTACTCCATCGTCGATCCATGAAATTTTTACGAAAATTTATTCATACTGACGCATGGGGGGACCCTGTAAAAATTCAACCCGGAATCAAAAATGTAATCGTCACGCACCATCATCCGTTCTGGAAGTCTTTATTGCTGTCTGGTGAAGTAAGCGAAAAAACAATTATCGAAAGCAAACACTTCGAAGCACACTGGAAGCGCCCGGCCGAAAATAACATGTACAAAGTCGCAGCATATGCAAGCAATCTGGATCTTAATAATTTTCCGTTTTCATTTAATGCTAAGCATAAGCAAAGCCATAAAAAAATGGTGACAGCATGGCTCTGTGCGCACCTGCATGACAGCTTGGATTACATCGAACAGGGTATCAGAGTATGCTGTAATCCACGCGGTCGGTACACTCATCCACTCACTCTCGAGAGTGCGGCAGCAATGAATTTATTTGGTATTGGCTATACCGAGGCCGATGTTCTACGATCCAAAGCAGCTCATGAACTGAGCCCATATTTGGGGGAGAACCAGGAGTTCGACCCTTACTTTGTTATAGATGTAAACGAGGGTATTTCGCCCGTCATTCGTGGATCAATTGAATCTCTTGAACCCCAGTTAATCGCTATCTTAAACAAATGCAAATCGCTTTCAAAACACTGTGATAACAATGATCCAGAAATCGTTGCAACGATTGCGGACAAGCTTCGCGAAAAATTCACCGAGTTCGATCGCCTGGTCAACTCCTTTGATTCTGAAGTAACCGAAAATACCAAAGATATTGAAGGAAATTTTAGGTTCCAAATATATGACTACTGGAGATATGAAGATTTTGAAAATGCAGATTTTGAAGAGGAACTGGATCCTGAAGTTCTGGGATCAATCTCTGATGCCGTCAAGTTTAAAATCGAGTTCAGAGAATTTATACTATCGAGACTTGTCTTCTTCAAATCCAAAAATTTGGCATCGATGAAAAGACTTTTGAAAGCTGAATCGAAACGAGACGATGTCATCCCGAAGAAATTTCTTCGAACCTGGGACAACGACTTCTAATGGGCACAATCTTTTTCTGTGGCGATCCTCACGGCCACTTTAATCACATCATCAAAGCTGTGAGAGACCACAGGCCGGCAGCTGTCATTTTATTGGGTGATCAACAGGCGCTGCGATCGCTAGAAATTGAACTAGTCGAGATCATCTCACTAACTGAAATCTGGTGGATCCCTGGAAATCACGACACGGACTCTGAGTCAGATTACGACAACCTATTCCACTCAAAACTTTCAGATAGAAATCTACATTCACGCGTTGTCGAAATCGCCGGAATCCGTATTGCTGGACTCGGAGGAGTATTCAGATCGAAGGTATGGATGCCCCAGGACAATCCTGAATTCGAATCACCGGCCGAATACCTTAAGAAATGTGGAAAAGGTAATCATTGGCGTGGTGGGCTGCCGCTTAAACATCGCAGTACCATTTTCCCAAATGAGTATTTCGGCCTGATTGGTGAACGCGCGGATGTCCTGATTACGCACGACGCGCCAGGGGCCCATCCGTATGGATCCGATTTGATCAGTGACCTCGCCCGCAACTTAGGTATCGGCAACCAACGGCTTCTAAAATCATTCCACGGCCATCAACACGACAGCTTAAAGTATCCAGCGCAGGAAGGATTCCGGCCCTATGGCGTGGGTCTGCGAGGCATCACGTCTTTGGATACCGAGACATGGGAAATCGAAATCATAAGGCCTGGTGAACAGGATGCACAACGTCAACAACATAGAGAAAAGATGGTTTCCAAATGAACGTATTCATTGATACTGAATTCACCGACCTATTGGATCCGATCCTTATCAGCATTGGCATGGTCGCGGACACAGGTGAAGAGTTTTATGCCGAAGTTCCGTACCCGGACAATAAATGCACTGCATTTGTGAGAGAGGCGGTGATCCCATACTTGGGGCGAGAACCAAACGCCTTTTGTTCACTCAGTGAAATGCCGCGGAGGATTCAGACATGGCTTGAAATTATAAGAAGAAAAGATGAAGACATCATAGTCTGTTTTGATTACACAGCAGATTGGGATCTGTTTTCTCAGGTGATTCAATACCGGATTCCGAGTTGGGTGAAGCCGAGACTTTGTGGATCAGATTTTAATGAATTGCTCTTGTACGAATATTTTAAAAAAAATCCTTCAGAGGTCCAACACCATGCGCTGTCAGATGCCAGAGCGAATAGGTTTGCTTATCGCCCGCGCGATTCTGAAACACTGCTTGCACAACTATTAAAAAAAGGCGCGGACGAATTATGAGTATGAATGGGAATCGAATTTACTTTAAACACATTGGGCTCCAAATCCCAGATCTATTCGTCGAATACGTCATAGATCGAGAAAACAGAAAAGTTAAAGCAAAATTGAATAATCATTTCGACTCTGCTTTGTTACTTACGTTTGTGCAGACCATTGAGGAAACAGAAAATATATGTATTGCGGATAACCGTTCCGATAACACCATTTCACCATCGCAAAACACCCGCTACGAACTTGAAATCGAGTTATCAGGATTGGTTTTCGAAACAAAAATCGTGCGCATGGGCTCTTGGTTAAGCAAGCCAGGCTCTCCAAATTTTACGATATCGATGCAACTTAAAAAGTAAATAATAATGACCTTAAAAATCGAAATTATTGCCGTCGGCAAGCAGCGCGAAACCATGATCAGTGATCCCGAAACTGTGACTATTAGTGTCCAACGCCAGGACGGGTATTCACCAACTCAGCCAGAAATCGTAAAAGCTTTGCAGATGGCACTTGAATGCATGGCGCCCAGGAGAGCACTGAATTGAGACTCTTAGTTCTATCGGATCTCCATCTGGAGCATTGGGGAAAAACCGCACTGCAGGTCGATATCAATTTGAGTCGGCCCGATGTGGTGATCCTGGCTGGCGACATTCATACTGGCGCCAAAGCAATTCCTTGGGCAACACAGACGTTTTCTGGGATTCCGGTGCTGTACGTGCATGGTAACCACGAAGGCTATGGACACAAGCTGGAGCAAGCACAAAGAGATATTGAAGATGCCTGCCAGCTTACTGAGAATGTCCAATTTTTGAATTCCAAAGAATGGCGCCTAGGCGATGTACGGTTCCTAGGCGCGACGCTCTGGACAGACTTCAATTTGTTTGGCGCCGATAAAAGACAAGCCGCGATGTATGAAGCCGAGAATGGTATGAACGACTACCACCGTATCCGCCTGGAGAGTCGTGGATACAAAAAAATGAGGACGCCAGATACCGCACGTTTTCATGCAGAGCAGCGCAATTGGATTCGAGACAAGCTCGCGGAACCATTCGCCGGCAAGACGGTAGTCGTTACGCACATGGCACCGTCAATGCTATCGGTTCCAGAACGGTTTTTAGCGGACATTATCTCGGCCGCCTATGCGTCCAATTTGGATGAATTGGCATCGCAGGCGGATCTTTGGATGCACGGCCATATGCATACGTCATCCGATTATGAAATCGGTTCTTGCAGGGTTGTATGCAATCCGCGCGGGTATCATTTATCGAGTGGACAAGGGGAAAACGTTGATTTCGATCCTAATTTTATAATAGAAATTTAAACTTGAAAAAGCCAATGACTTGGAACTACCGCGTGATGAAATTCATCGACGAAGATGGAGAACCCTATCATCAGATTCATGAAGTTTACTATGACAAAGATGGGCATCCAAACGGCTATACCGAAAATCCCGTCAGCGTTTTTTCCAATGAAGGAATTGATGGACTCAGTTCTGTACTCGAAAAGATGGCAGAGGCGTTAAAGAAGCCTGCTTTGGAGGAATCAGATTTTGCAGCGTCAGTGCAATCCTCTATCGTTACGCCTGTTGGTGGAAATGTTTTTCTGGACTTGGGATTTCCAGTTCCGGAAGCTGTTGCCTTAAAAGCGGAGAGCAACAATGTTATTGTTCAAAAACTTAAAATTATCGCTCAAAATGAAAAAAAACCAACGAGACGAGCTGGCTCGCTGAAGGGTGCTATTTCTATTGCTGCTGATTTTGATGCGCCGCTTACAATCTCTGCGCAGATGCACAGTGCACTGGATGCCGAAGATGAAAAATCGAAAAGCTAAATATAGAGTTTACAAAATATGGAAATCGCATCCGACTGGCATGCGCAAAGCGGTCGTAAATTTGATTGCCGGCGACAAACACACGATCAACACTCTCGTTCAATATTCAAATGCTGAAATCAGCTCAGTCGAAGCAATGGATTCGCTTCGACTTAGATATCACGGGCAATTACTGGATTTACTTGGACGGACCAATTTACCGTTCCCATCTCTTCCGCAAACACAAATTGATTTGATGGTTGGCGAACTTCTTGCTTTGAGCAATGATCCCTCAGGCATCTGAGGTTACTAGATAACGCCCTGAGGTTACTAGATAAGCCATCGGGGTAATTGTGCTTCGATCATAGTTCATAATACAGCCAATACGTCTTGGTGTAGGCCGCGTTACACTTCAACGTGTCGTTACTGGCGCTGCGGGGATTGCAATATGATTTATACCAAGCTGAAAAGTTGAATAATAAGTAAGCGAATACTGGATGTGTGAATCACTAATAATAGTCTGTTTTGTATTAGTTTTAGACCCTGATTTGGAATGGCAACAGTGGAATTGAGCAAGTCGTCCTCGCCCTGGCATACACCACGGCTGTGCGACATCTTTATGGGCGTAAGAGCCGCCGTAGCTCCCTGTCTTGGCATGCAAACCAATAGCATCGGTCGCGCCTATCCATTTCTTGGCTGATATAAAGAAACTGTTTCGCCCAACCTCATTTCTAATTCCCTCGAATTTGGGGGAATTAGAATTTGAATCGTTTAGTTTTAGACCCTAGTCGTTTAGTTTTAGACCCAAAATCATCCGGTGTAACCGGCCTGGAGCGACTGGATATACTTGATGAGTGCTTCGGTGCGCTTTTCTGCAACGAGGTCCTGCGGCATCTTATAATCGAAAGTCGGCAGCGGATGATTCTTGAACCAGTAAATCGCCTTTTCGATGCTGCCAGAAATATCGGCGGCAGCGCGTATCACGCGCACCGATTCACGCAGGTGCGACTGGATGGTCTCGGTGTTCGGTGCCAGCCTGACGGTGTTCATGTGAACGTGTGCCTGCGCTGCGAGGGTCTGCATATCAATCCTGAAAACAAGTCCGAATTGTTTTGGGGAAATCGACGGGCTCGCCTCCGAATTGAGGAAATTCATGAACCCATCAAAATTTCGATCAAATACAGGAACTGTCTCACCGGCTGGGACGGCTATTTCTGCTGTAGCCATATCTGCTCCTCTATGCACTTTGTATGAACTATTATTGCACTATTTTTAGAATTGTTAGACCGCGTGTGTAATGAAAATCAATGCATCTGCGATGGACAACAACTAATATTCTAAATCTACCGACCTTATTGATTTTTCTGATCAATCGTTTCCGCTGCCCGCTCATACATGCCCCCAAGGCCAGATTTCTTAGGCTCCACTTTTGTTTGATGCGAGGACCCAAAAATTAAAATCAAGGGAACCGCACACAACAGAACGAAGAGAACTAAAGCCGTTTTTGGTCTCTCGCGAATAAACCTGAAAACATTCTCCAATCGGACACTGAACGATTTCGGATTAAATTTATTATTATTTGTTGCCATATTTTTCTTTCACAGACAACCTAGACTGGTTGTAATCATCATCAATTTTTTGTGCAAACTTTTTTAATGTTTTCAAAATTTGACTCCAAGTTTCCTCTGAAAACTTGGCGGCATTGTTCTCGAAACGCGAAATGTAGTCCGCATTTAAATTCGGGAGATCATCGGCCAAAATCTTGTCGCCCAACTCGCTTTGAGTGATCTTGTGCCATCCGCGGATCTCTTTTAAAGATGCTGGCGACGGAAGCATTCCCGCGATCTCTTCTATTTTCTTAGCTCTCAGGACTACCAAGTCATCGAGTCTCGAAAGGCCTGAATTCAAATCCTTCTTTGCATCCAGTTCCCCTAAGTTCACGCTTCCAAAAATTGAGTACAAATCGTCTTTTTGGATTCTTGCGATGTTGCCGAGTCCCATCAGCGTCGCAAATGTGCCATCAAGATCGACAACGTTTTCCACTATACGAAGACTAACTGGGCCTATGCTTGACTTGGGTCCACGGCGATTTTCAGGGATATCTTTGTCTAACATTTTATATAGTTTCGCCACTGGTTTCGGCTCCGAAAGAAATGAATTTAAAAGATCCCACACCTCAGGATTCGGGGTCAGTTTTCCGGTCTCGTACAAAACGTAACTGATATTTGAGAGACCTTTTCCGTCACGAATCCCAACCGCTCTGCAAACTTGAGCAACCTCATTTGTCGTGAATCCCAAATGCTGTCGCAATCTTCTTAGGTTCTCTTTTGTGAGTTTTAAGTTATCGAAATCCGATGAAATCATTTTGATATTTGAGCTGGACTCTATTGCCTCGATGATTTCAGCAATCTTAAATTTGGTTTCAGCATTAGTATCCGTGTGTTTTTCTAGATTGCAGATTTCGCTTAGGGGATACCTATGTCCGCGGATGCGCATTATGTCCGCAACATATTGAAGTGTCAGATTCCGTGCTTTGCGCGCAGCGCGTAAGGGATTCATTTGAAAAGTGTGGTGTGGCATAGATTTCATTTATAAACTAAGTAATTAATAGTCTATATAGTAAAAAGCTTCCTGACAACACAACATTGACGTTTACGGACGCTATTTTCGGAGCTGAAATATATTATTGAAGCCAAACAACAACAATGTATATTATTATGTTTTTATACTATACTTAATTAATAACTTATACTATACTGTAGTTACTGACAAACAACTTGGAGATTTAAAATGAAAAACAAAAGACCATCCACATTCGACATTGCACTGGATTTCCCTTACGTGATCCCCCTCTTGATGGGCTTCGCACTCACATCTTTATTTTTCGGTCCCTCAGTCCAGATTGCCACTTTGTTTTTTGTTCTCATGATCGGGACGTCTCGAAACTTGCAGAACCTAGCGCTAGAAATAGTGCGTCCGATTGCTCACATTTGTTTCGACGTCGTAAAAGCTTTTCCAAAGACCATTTGTATCCTGGCCGGTGTCGTTCTGATTTCAGTTCTTTTTGGTATCAAAATTGCTGCAATTTTCCTTGCATTACTTGCAATTTCTATCGCGGCCTCACTTTAATTTTAACGAAGTAATTATTAGGAGCTTCAAATGTTTAAGAATCCATGTATGTTATTTTTGCTATCAACTTTGTTGATGTCACCAAATTTTTCGAGCGCGGCCAACATCAATCCTGGATCTGAAAAATATGTATCCGTTGTGATTCGTTTGCCAGCGGGTGAAGCAGAGAATTCCAAAATCCTAGCTGATTTGGTTCCAGGGAAAATGTTGGGAAATGCGGTCATAACTAATGTCGATGACGGTGACGATGTAGCACTTATCCGAAGCCTTCGAAAAGAATACAGAAACATATGCGAGGCATCAGTAAACAAAATGACGGATCTTAGAACAGCGCTGAATGACCCCGCAATAGAAATTTCCAGTAATTGCGACTATCTGTCTGTCCGAGTTCAGAAAAACGTGGCCGCAAAAATTATAGATTTGATTCCCAGAGAGTGATTTATGACATTGCCAACACCGCCACAATCGGTTCCCTTATTTCTTGAGTGTCACCCTACTGATTTCGGTTCAATGACAGCTGCGGCCGAATCAGTCGGTTTTGAACCGGAAGAGTTTTGTAAGTTGGCCATTCATTTGGTCGTGAAGCTGAATCTCATCGAAAGTCGAGTTCGGAAACGTAGTTAAAGGTTTGTGGAAGCCAATTGAAATTAGCCACAAAATATGTGGCAATTTTAATTAGATTGGAAAATTTTGGTCTAATAAATTCCTCGAAATCGATTTGTCCAAGTACTTTCTGGACAAATCGCTGCATATTTCAGACAATGCATCATGTCCAATATCGACGTCAAATCACTTAATGTCCATCCCTCGGGCGCAACTGAAAACGCAACGACAAGCATTGCAGCATTGGCTCATCCGCGATTTGGCTTAGCCTCTATGAATCCCCATGCAAAAGAAGATGTGCTGTTGCGTAACGCGCTTCTACAAGGGCGCTTCTATGCAATACTCGAATCGGCCGCGGTTGATGGTATTGGCTTTGTTCGAGCACAAATGCAGCAACTACAAAAAAACGGCGATATTGATGCAGAACGGGTAGTTAAGCTAGAACGCATAATAAGAAGTATTGAAAGGGGGTTCGCACTGGCGATTGCTGAAGGTGCGGTGCACGATTCAACTTAATTTAGACAGAACTCTTACTCCATTTTAGAACCATTTCTGCGAGTTCAGGATCAAGTACTCGTGAAACCTCATCGAAGCGGGTTTCAATCGCACTCATTTCATCTGCCAGATCAAATGGTTTCTGATCGATACCCGCTTTCGATAGTAGTAACTCCTCTATGCTTGCTAATTCCTCTAATACAAATGCGGCCCGCTCTATGGCGAGGTGCGGAGCAATTAATTTGCGATCAATGTTGTCTGCGGCCCCAACAGCAATTCTGGTTGATCTTATGAGGGGATGTGGATAGAAGGAGGATATGCGGAACATCGTTTTGTTAAAAAAGCTAAACCACAAGTGAAGCACCAGACCATACAACGACAATACTTCTCTGAGAATATGCTCCTGTTCCATATTTAAAACGTTCGCTATTGCACATTTAATTCCTGCTGCTTGAGATGAAATCTCTGGTGCAATTAAATATGAACACCACTTATCAGCATCGACCTCACACATACCTTTTATCTCTTCCATATTTCGATTCATTTCACCAGCACATGAGATCTTATAGGGCAGGTGAAAACGAACAACGTGTGCCAGCTCGTGGTAGAGAAGTGTGCAAAGTATCAGTGAGATTGCAATGGTCAAAACATCATCGGGATGCAGCGTGCGCAGTAGGACGCAGCTATTCGGGAGCAGCTCATGAAAATTCGCGTCGACCAGGATTCGTCGAATGAGCGCTGCGGTACCAATGTTGCATGAGATTACATAGTTATTGGGATCGTCTTGCCTCCAATAAGTGAATACCCGAGGTTCAAATTTTGGTAAGCATATCGCGTTGACTCGAATGTCTTTATATCGGCTATCACTTAAAGCTTTTATAACTAAAGCTTGGCACCGCTCAAGTAGTACGAATGTGATCTCCTCATCACTTCCACTGATTATCTGATCCGCTGAAGGCGGTGCCATTGGAGTTCCAAATTCAGCAAGAAAGGCAGCAGGTAGCGATAGCATTGTGATTGGAGCCTAGTGTTTTGGTAAGCGAAGTCCCATCTGGGATTTCAATAATATACTAAGCGACACAGGTAAATCCATCAGCCCATACAGTGTTTCGTATCGTATTTATGCTATCTGACGGTTATTTGATAATTTCGAAAAACTGAATCAAGGTGAGACCTTACAGGTACCACATTTTCAAAAACTCGTACTAACTGAAGCCCCAAGTTTTTCTGTTCCCACGTCTACACTTAACAAGGTCGCATGTTTCTTACTTGTTATCAAATATGTTGTCTGAAACATAAACGTATTCGTCGGAACAACATGTTTCCCCTTATATCTAGTTTTGGGTGCGAATGCGACATTGATACCTAGCCCAGTTCTGGATTCAGTAATCGACAACGCCGGCAAAACATATGGCACCAAACGATTTGATAGTGTGTTCTTCTCGATGTTGAGCACACTGCGATACCAGGCGCCACCAATGATGCCAGCATCAACTGAAAACGTCGAGATAGATGCCACTGGCCAAAGGCGCCCTGCTCCAGCCATGAAGCTGGACGTGCCGTAGGAGTCCTTGACGAAAGTGCCGAACACCTGGTCAGTGTGGGTGCCATAACGCCGGCTATATTGCAGACCAAGTGCTGGGTTGTTTTGGGACCAAGTCGGCACGTCCTCAATCTTTGTGAATTTACAAGAAGCTATGCCGATTTCTTTCACAAAGAAATCACATTTCCAATCTAATCTGCCCGCGTCATGCTCTGATTGCATGTCGTGCGAAGTGAGCGAACAAACTTGGGATGGAATTCCCAACTTTTCTAGATCGGAAGCCGTTTGACCTGGAGGCATCCAGGAACCAATCCTGCAATCGTAGTTCGACGCTCTATGTGTAATGAGCGCTCCAGACTTGCTCATGTGTTTGGAAAATGCTGGTCCGAGCACGCGCCATTCTTCTGTGTATTCCTGGGAAAATGCAGATGAAGCCGCGAGGATTAGTGAGATGCCGGCTACCAGTTGAGTTAATTTTTTCATTTGTGAATCCCTTTTTATATACTATATGTATATAATATATCACATGATTCATTTGCGCATATTGATTTTTAGCATTCTTGAAAATAATTTTGGCGATGAGATAGAAGGATTGCTATTTGAATAAATTTGAATGCGTTATAGCTTATCGAATATCTCATATGCTTTTCGGCTCTGAAATACAGAAGATGTCAATGTTTTCGCTCAAAAAATTGCTTTAATATGCTTTATTAAGAAAGTAATCTAACTGGACTAATCATGATCACATTTGAAGAAATCATTAAAAAACACCCCCGATGTTTTACTAAACAATCCATTAGGAACCAGGAGCTGTATGGCAGCTGTATTCCAACAGGTTGGGGGAATCTTTTGGATGAGCTTTGCTCAAAAATTGAGGTAGCCCTAGCGGAAACTGATGCCAAATTCTCAGTTACCCAAATTAAAGAAAAGTTTGGAAGACTTCGTTTCGGAGCAACCAGGCTCCCAATAATAGAAGATCTGATTAACGACGCCATCAGGCGTTCGGCTTTTACTTGCACGGCTTGCGGATCCCGCGGTTCCCCGGCTCAAATCGGTGGGTATCTCTCACCCCTATGCCCACATCATTTTTCGGAAGGAGTACGGAATAAATTACTTGATCTCATCGAAGATGCCGCTATTGAAGTCGAGATTTATAACAGCGCAGGCATTTATGTAGCACACCTATTTGTACTCGACGACAGAGAAAAATATGAGATGTATATCTCAGATTTGGATCTTAGATTGCTAGCCGAGATGCTCTCTGCGATCTCAATCAAAATGGATCATGTTAAGTTTCCGGCATCCGATGAAGATAATGATTTAATTGAACTAACAGCTGAAGAAAAATCGATATTTGAAAGCGCTCTCTCAAAATGATTAATCAGCTTTCCTCAGACTCAAATTCAGATCACATATTTCATTCTGATATCCATAACCGAATTTCTGAATTGACGGAGCTCCACGAAGAGATCAAAACTCTTGCAGGCAAAATGAAGGCTGATTTTGGTATCAAGAATCTTTCTTTGTATGAGCAAATCGATGTCCTGGCCAATCGATTTCAAGATGATTTTGTGGATGCCCAAAAATTAATTTTAGAGCGTATGCGAAATGAAAAAGAGATCAAAAATTTTAATTTAACATACAGACCTTTGTTTTCGATTGTTCACAAAATGGGATTGAGAAAACAGAATCAAGCTGTTATTGATGACCAATGTCGGGGGCTTGAGATCTTGAAGAATTTTTTGAATCCTTTGGTGGAAGAGATCTCATGAAAATTCAACTTGCATCCGATTTACATCTCGAGTTTTTTCAGAGGGATTCTCCTGGAACACGGCTAATTTCGCCGGCAGCTGGCGCAGACGCACTCGTGCTCGCTGGAGATATATCGAATGGCACCGAGGCGATAGAGTTGTTCCACGACTGGCCGGTGCCTGTGCTGTATTTAGCTGGCAACCATGAATTCTATGGGTATTCGTTCGAAAAGCTACGCGAAGATCTCCACCGCGCTGCTGAGGGCACATCTGTTCGATTTATGGATAACTCTGTAGTGGATTTCGGCGGCGTTAGGTTCTTAGGCTGCACGATGTGGACTGACTACCTACTGCCATGTAATAGGACGCAACGACAGTTAATGGAAGTGGCAGAACTAAGCCTAAATGACCATCGCATTATAAAAACACGCGGAGGTGTGTTTATGCCAGCCCACGCGCTAGGAGAACATAATAAGTCACGAGCATGGCTGCTAAACCAATTGAATACCCCTTACGACGGCAAGACAGTTGTCGTAACCCATCACGGACCTCACCCATCGTCGGTCCACCCGCGCTATATCGGGGAACCGTTGAATGCCGCATTCGTTAGCGGGAATCTCGAAGAGCTATTAGGGAAAACAAGCCTATGGCTGCACGGGCATGTGCACGATAGTTTTGATTATGTCGTAAATGGATGCCGGGTTGTAGCGAACCCCCTCGGATATGCCAGAAATCGTAACAATGCTGCATCGACGAAAGAACTTAAATTTGAGAATCCGGGATTTCAGTGGGCTTGCTTAATTGAAGTCTTGGAGATTGAATAGACTTTTCGACTATCTAGCAACACAATTTTTCAGACGAGCCTGTAAGAAATTCTGTGTAAATGCCACGGCACAAATCAGTGATCGTATTTTTCAATACGATCACCAAACTCAAACATTAAAATTCTCCCGTAGATAAGCCACGAGGAGTATGCCCATCTGTTTTGTGTTTATGACTCCGGCCCGCCTCAAGGCGATCAGTGTACATTCGATATCGTCCATCTCGACATCATCACCCACAAGCCTAGTGACTGTAGCTGCCCACTCATCGGAATACGTTTTAACGTAAGCCACATCGCGCCGTAATGCGAGGCTAACAATGTATTCTTTTAGTCCTGACTGAGGAACCTTGGTGCTTTCGTCAATATTGACTTTTTTCTCTGACGTGAGATTGCTCGCCATGGTTTGTAATTTAGATGGTTTTAATTATTGAAAATTTCAACATTTCATGTGACAACTGAAACCAAAGTTGAACATCATCTGTGCGAGCACGATCACTTAACGAAATTAAGACCTCTTTCGACTCTGGTAGATATACCAAATGCGGTCCCGCTCCGAATTCAACTCCGACAAATTTCCATCCACTATGAATTGGACCAAACAATGCCTGGGCATGCTCTAAAAATCCCTTATTTAGTGTCTCGATTTTTTCATTGTCCATTTTATTCTCTCAGAATTTTTTAGAAAAATTTCTCCTAAGATATCCCGGTTAATCATCATTTAGCATTTGACGAACCGCGTCATCAAATGGAATCGTTATATCATCACCAAGCTTTCCATCTTCATAATGGAAATACTTATATCCTTGATCTTCGGAAATCCAACTATCTACAACCATTTCATCAAATGGATGTGCAGAATTTTTCACATTAACTTTCCGCTTTTCATTCGGCTTCAATGTAGGTGAAAAGATAGCTGTTTGCGTCAACCCAGTGGGCACCAAACAATATGCTGCGTCATTTTTGTTAGTCACAATTCAGTCATCCTATTTACGATCAATTGACCTATTTTTAATGATACACTTTGAGAATGCACAGACTGTAAAGTGATAATTTCCCATTAACTATTTGTTCATAATTCAGAATCCGGCCTTGTTGAAAGATACTTAAATAGTTTCAGACCAGCCCACTGAGGTAATAATAAATATTCTAGTTCGGAACGCGCGTCCCCTTGTATAGGGCGTGATGGAAACGGAATATTTTCGCCTGTCTCAGAGCATGAAATCGCAAGTCGCCCCGCCGACGACAACGTGAATGAGAGGACTGGATTTGTAACCCCCTTTAGAGAAGCAGCCTTCATTATTTGGCCCTCTGGCATATTGTAGAAGTCCAAAATCGATTCAACATTCCGCCTAACTTGGAGGCGAGCTAAAGATACCTTCGTAGAAGTAGCTGCCGTTGTTACTCCATATCCTGGTGGACAATATACCTTACCATCAACCTCTATCATTTGAGTCACTCCACCCATTCTAAGATCTTTAATTGAATTTGCGTCGGTTGACGGTGAGCGAGCTAATCCCAATACTCCCTTCAACTCGAATCTCTTTGTGATTTGTGGCCAACTTCGAATCATTTTTTCAACCAGGTCGTTGGCCTGAAATACACCTTGCTCACCATGAGGTCGCACATCAATAAGAGCAAGATGATTGTCCGTTACTAAGAAAAATAGCAGCCAATCAGAACGAGCAGAAAATTCTTTACCACTTTTTAATGGCACATCTGTTAGGTGAACGTGGTGTATCCCCCAATCTGCCCACAATCCATCAGTTCGCAATTGACGTTTAGTGCCGCTAGTATCGTTACGCTTAATTGTTTCCGTTTGAAATGCATTGAGGTTTTTCCCGGTTTTCACAAGTTTAATAAATGCTTTTAGAACCGGTAGAGCCTCGATCGGAATGCGCGCATCAAATCCATCCGATTTCATTATCTTTCTTGGTCGTGGATCAATGTAACGCAATCGATAATCAAGCCATCGAATAATTGGATCCATTAAATTTTGATCTTCTTCCTCAAACTTGAGATCAAATGCATCAATCAAATTTTGGGATATTGTTTCAAGTTCTGTAGTTAGTGTCAGCGCTTGTGGCATGTATTTTTCTTTTAGATATCTATTTCTTGGAAATAAAATGGAACTTCACTTGAACAAAATATTGCGAAATAACGATTAATAAAAACAACAAGAACAAACTTATCAAATATTTTGTTTTCTCATCCAACTCATGAAATGAATGTTTGGCTCCCCCTTAGAAAACTCACCTTTTTCAACATTGAAATTTGCTTCTTTCCCGGCGCCTTCTAACGAAAAATATTTCTGAGCCCATTCAATCTTCTGCTCTAGTGTCATTACCTTTAATAATTTCTTAAAGGTTTCTTGCTTTGAAATTTCAGATTTTTCAATCGTATTAATCGCCGCATTCTCTTCGATTTCTTTCTTTCGTTTTCCGGCTTCATATGCAGTAGTGGTCACCGTCGCACCGGACTCAACAAGTACCCGAATATATCCAGCGGTAGATCCTTTTATTTGCTTTTTCTTGTCCTTGTTTTCTACGTAATCGATAAGATCATTTATCTTATTCTCACCCTGCTCGTTGATCATTGAGAGAGCAAGTTTATCGCCTATACCATGTTCAAATAATCGTTTATAAGCCTTAGTTTCACGGAGTAAATCTAACCCGCTTTCTTGCGTTTCCATCGCAATTTCATAGATCGACCGCTGCGAATTATCAGTAATCAAAAATTTTAAATGAGTAACTTTCCTCATGTGTCTTTGATATACGACTTCAATATGAATATCGGAGACCTTATTGATCTCATTCATCGCTTTTTTGATGACGTGATTTGAGAAATGTCTAAAGTCGTCATACATCGGAGCAGAGGCACCCAGTAAATCTTTCCACTTGCTGACTTCAATAAACCCAGTGGAACCCACTTTTCTGAAACGCTTACAGTTCTCATAAAGGTTCAGAGCATAGCCACCTGAAAATTGATTTTGCATTGACACATTAATGGTTCCATAAATTTCTGGGTTCGCCATTTTTGTAGAAAGAAACGAACTATATTCGTACGTACAAACGCCATCTTTAATTTTTGCGTGCGCAAGAAAAGCAGTAGTACCCCATTCCTCTTTTGAATCACCAAGCAAGTCAAATTTGACTTCTGTAGTTGTCAGTTTGGAGAGAGATTTTTTGAGATCCACCGTATTCAAACTATCGGCCCAGCCTATGAGCGGCAGCAATAACTTTACAGGGATACTATGAATTCTTTTATCGAGTAAATTATCGAATGCATTCAGCAACAATACGTTTAAAAGCTTACGCTCTGTGAACGAAAGGACACCGCTCGTGTGTATGGTCGCGACGTGTTTTTTTAATTCTTTTTTTGGGATAATTTCGTTTGACATTAATTTTAAGAATTATATAAATTTTGAAATAGCATATTCCATTTTTTAGAAATATGCTATTTCAGTATCATTTTTGCGACATCCCTGAAAGTATGCTTTTACTTGCAAATCATCCCTGAAACTATGCTTTCTGACAATTTTACCTCCCGTAAACTCTGCTATTTGAAACGACTTTTTCCCTAAAACTATGTCATTTCAACCCGGATACTATGCTGTATCTAAGCTGAGAGCCGCATGTATAAAGGGTCTTAGTAACGTAAACGTTTTTAAAGATGTTGTTTTTAAAAATAAACAACAACAGATGCTTGTTGTTGTTTTCAATGATTAGTCTATAGATTCAGAAAAATATTTGTTTGCTAGGATATTTCTAAAAAAAACTAAAAATCCTTGCAAAAACAATTTTTATTGGCTACCATTTAGTCTCTTAAATACTGGAGACTTATCTTGGAACGCAAACCTTTCAAGGTTCAAGCAGTTGCAAACTTGCTCGGAACAACTGTAGATTCCATTCGACGTGATACAGACGAATCAGGAATTCTTATTCAAAGACAGACTGGTGATGGTCCTAAAACTCGTCTTTTCAGTATTGAAAACATTTTTGAATTAGCGAGATTTAGAGCTAAGAAAATTGGTCTCACACCAAAACGTAAAGTCATTATGACAATTTACGCTCCAAAAGGTGGGGTTGGAAAAACTACGGTAGCTTCAAATTTAAGCACACTTTTCCCATTAATGGGGCTGAAAACCTTAGTTATTGATCTCGATTTTCAAGCTAATTTATCTATGTCATTCGGTTATGACGCAGAACTTACGCATGAACAAGCTCTAGACGACAACATTCCAATCGATAAATGTATTGACTATCATTTCGGACATTTGATGCCGCAATGGCAGGCTTCATCAACTCCACCGTTAAATGATGTTATCAAAAAGCCCTTCGGAGAATTCGGTCCTCATCTGATACCAAGCGAGGTCAGCTTGGACAGACTAGAAGCACTTTTCACACTTGACACGATCATGGGTAAAAATCCTGAAACTACAATTGCCAAATTTTTGTATGAAGGTATGAACGGAACAAATCCTGATCTTGATTTATCGTCCTACGACGTTATTCTTTTTGATGCTCCCCCAGCTAAAAATCAAACGACCAGGGGTGCATTATTAGCCAGTGATTATGTAGTAGCTCCAGTATCTATGGAAAGATACAGTACAAAATCGGTTTCTTATTTAGCGAAAGTTTTGGGAGAAATGGAAAGTAGCTTAGGAAAGTATCCTGAGTTGTTAATTCTGGGTAATTTCTACGATAAGACTAGATTGCGAGTTGCCGCCCAAGTTATTACTTTGGTGAATCAATATAAAGATTCTTGGGTTGATAAATCGATTAGTAGCTCTGAAGAATTTAAAAAGGTTCTATCTTCTGAAGATTATGAATTGCCATTAGCTGTCGCGAAACCAAGCAGTAATGCTTCTGTGGAGTTGCGTGCTGTTGCACAGGCTCTCGTTGGCCGTATGGGTGTCTTATGAATCAAAAGAAAACCGAAGCTGAATTTAACGATGAGCTGAGAAGGAAGTTTCAGCAAGATATGGCGACAAAAAATAATGGCATGGTAATGACCAAGCCTCCATCTACCAATTCGAAAAGCTTAGAGGCTTTAATCGAAGACACTCAAAATGCTCAATTAGTAAATCAAGATGGTAATAACTACATTGAAACAATTGCAGTCAATTTAGTTGATGACTCGCCATGGCAACCACGTTCTAGGTACGATGAAGGTTATATTCAGGCATTAGGAGAGATGCTTCAGGATCGAGGGCAAGACGATCCAATTATCGTTAGAAAACTCCCTACGGGGCGTTTTGAGCTTATTGCAGGCCATCGTCGAGTACGTGCTGCCAGGTTAATTGGCTGGAGCACCATAAAGGCCCAAATAGTTGTTTTAAATGACCGCGATGCCGAGCTTGCAACTTTAGTTAGCAATGAAGGACGGGTAGACCTTACTGACTATGAAAAGGGTTTAGCCTACCGCAAAAGTGTGGATCGTGGATTTGCAAAAAACCAAACTGAGGTTGCTCGTTTATTTGGTTGCACTCAAGCTCGAGTCTCGCAATGTTTAAGTCTTTTATCTTTGCCACTCGAAGTCAAAGATATTCTTGATAAATATCCTGGGCTTTTTGGATATCGATATGGAGTTGTCGTCTCAGATTTAATGAAGGAATTTCCGTTAGGCATCGATACAATAACTCAGGGCATTGAGCAGCTTATTGATAATAACGAACTTAACAGTGATGATTTACGATCATTCGTGGAACGAGCATTATTGAACCGTAGTCGTAGTCCGATTGTTAAGCCTACGATTGTTTCAAATTTACAGGGAGATTCTATGTTCACTGTGAAAATTAAAAATAATCAAATCGTTATTGATATAAAGGACGAAAATATAGATAAGAATGTGGTTAACAGCCTAATGATTGACGCCTTAAGAAATCTTGTTCTTAGCAATCAGTAGTTCATACTAAGTACTCACTTACAAGATGCCCCGCTTTATGCGGGGTTTTTTTCGGGCCATGCTTTTTTTAAAATTATAGTGTATGAGATAGCATATTTTACGGTTATACATTTACCGTTCGTTTCAGGACTTGTTTTGATTATTATGACTTTCACATTGTGTGAAATAATAATTATAGTTTTACTTATTGCCTTAAGAATATTCAGCTATGTGGTTTTATTCAATTTCTTTAAAATACTTCAGCTGCTCTATTTGATGCAATTGCAAATTGAAACAGCATAGTTTTAGGTTTATAAGCTGCTTATAAAATTTCTTCCATAAATATGAACGATTTCCATATAGAATTTATGTAAGAGCATATTTTACGGTTTGGATTTTCAGTAAATTTTCAACATTTGCGTCAAATACGTAATCACAAAATCTATTTTTCAATTTTTATCTTCTTTGTTGTTACCAAATATTCCAGTGAAACCTTAAAAAGCATATTTTACGGTTTATAAGCGGCTTATATTTTAGAAATTAATCGGACCGGTAAAAGCTATGATTGTTGAATGAATTTCAAAGAGCATATTTTACGGTTTATAAGCTGCTTATAATTGGGTTCTAAAATTCAGCTATGAAGAAGAATAGATAGTGTATGAAGTAGACTATATTAACGAATATTTTTGAGTTCAATCGGCTAATAAATAAACAATTATAAGCAGCTTATAATCTCAAAATTGGTTGTCTTTTTTCTTTTAAAGGTAAATAGACTTTGCCAAAAGCTAACTTGAATTTGATTGAAGTTAGAAATGCAACGTAACTACTAGTTACGATCCCGTCCGATTCTTCTGCCAGAATTTCTGAACTTCCTTCATCCGACGACTTTCTTCGCTTGAGGAATACACAGTGGTGGTATTAAGCGAAGCGTGTCCCAGATTTTGTTGAAGGATTTCAAGCGGCATTCCGGATGCAAGCGAATGGGATCCATGTGTGTGTCGCATCCAGTGAGTGCTGGCAGATGCAAGCTTACTTGCACTTTGGGGATCAACAAGCATCATGGCGTCAGAACAATTAGCGAAGAATCTCTTCAATTGGTCTGCGAGCGTACTCGCTACGATCCCTGACTTAGGGTCAACATCTAATGTAGATTTCGGTGACCATGGTGCTCTCTCGGCTACGTCTGTGGTCTTGCCAAACAGGAAAACTCCAACATTCGATGGATCCGTAGGATCGGAGTCCAAACCTCTGGACTCCAAATATTGGGAAAGCTCTGCGACGATTTCAATTGGGATCGGAATAGTTCTTTCCTTGTCCCCCTTGCCAATAACAGTAAGTTCCCACCCTTCAACGCCATCAGATTCTTCATCGGCAGGATAACTCATCCAATTCAAATGATCCACCTTCGACATGACAGCTTCAGATAATCTTAGTCCAGTTGCATACAGGAAATGTATGGCGAAACTAATTCGAATATTCGCCGAGTGATCAGGCAACGTATAAAGATATTCGTTAATGAATTTCCATTGTGATCGTGAGAAGCTGTGACCCTTATTGATTTTTTGATTCGATTTTGGCGTCAAAACCCCGTTCCATGGGTTTCCAATCAAATAGCATTGATCGACCAGGAAGCGATACATTGACTTCAAAATAGTAACGGATTGTCGCTGTGCGCGCGGCGCCAAAGGGCCTTCAAATGGTCTCCATAATGGGCTCCATTTCTCTCGCCACCGAGGCCCACACCATCTGTCAGCCGGTGCCGGGTTGGCCAGAAATTCACGGTAGGATTCGCAATCTTCCAACGTCATCGAAGACAAGGGTTTCTTGTGCTGCACGATGGCCCAAAGCAGGAATCGTTCTGCTTCCTTCTTGTAGGCACGCTGTGTATTAGAAAGACTACTTAGCCAGGCAAGCGGATTTGATGGATCCATTTTTTGGCTAGAACTTGATGCCTTTTTCTTAGCTATCACCGCTTCAGACGGCCCATGCTTCGATTTCAGCCAGGTCAGTATGGCATCGTAGTCATTATCGGCGCGCATCAAACAGAGACGTTGTGGTGCCCGGTACATTCCGTCGGTGCCATTCAGCTCTGCCGGCATTACAAACTTTTCTAATGGGACGATTCCGGTCTTTCTTGCGACAACTCGATCCAATTCTTCCGGCTGCAGTTTTGAGCGTTGAACAAGTGTGTGGGTACCTATTCGTAACCCGATAGTCACCTCGTGCACACTTAACCACTCAACAATTCGTTTCGCTTTGAGAGCTCCGATTGCCTTGATACCTGACCACCATCGTAAGCCGGATCCGTTGATTCTCTCAACGAGCGCTCGGACAGTAAAAATGTCTGCCGCTTCTAAATGGGTAACCAAGTCTGGGTTAAACCAGGATGCAATTGCATCTCCGGATAATGGCGGTTGGGCTACCAATTCTTCAAGCCATTTCAGAGCTTCAAGTTGCTTTGAAATCAGCTTAGCGCGTCTGGATTGCTGCTGAGTTTTGTTTCCAAATTTTTCTTGGTAGGCTTCAATCTGTTCGGTTTCAGAGAAATCCTCTAGCCCCATTTCAACGACGAATTCGTCCAGGGATTGTAGTTCACCTGATTTATCGGAAATCGTAGTTGCATCCATGAGAACAAGCCTGGCGGTACCATGTCTATCGTACCGACGTGCGGCCGCAGCGAATTCATCTCGGATCCAAGCGATAGTCTTTTTTGTGATTCTTAAATCGCTATAGTCACCGTCAAGTCGTAAGTAGCGGTTCCAACTTGATTGGGCGTCCAGGCCTTGAACTACTGCACGCATAAAGGCGAAGTGGCCGAGATGGAGTTTGCGTGCTCGGGTGGGGGAGGTAGTTGGGGCCGAATTGTTGAAGTCTAATTTTTTGGGTTCTGTCTCTGTCATTTTGGTTTCGTGAAATTGATCAACTGAGTCAAAAACTTAAACTGCATCTATAAAAGTTCCGCGCTAATTGTTGCAATTATCCATTATGTTTCATCAAAATAAGCGGCAAATTCATTCACCGATTTGAAGAATAAAACACCAATTTAACAGGCGTTTCGTACTTCAATAATCAATATAATTCTGTATAACAGCCCCTATCGTTCAGTGTTAAATTGCTTCAGTAAGCAATATTGACAGTCTTTAGGAAAAGCCACGGGGGCTGTCTTGCGATTGCTCTTAATACTTTTAATCCTTGAGTATTGGTGCGCCGGGTTAAAATAATGCCAATTCCAACCTCTGAATGGATATCACCCCTGTTGATATTTCAATAAATACCTTGCTTTTGGAATTTTGTTTAGCTATACTTTTTATAGGCTAAACATATAAAAATTATGGCTTCCAAACATTCAAAACTAAAATGGTCAACTCCGCAGTTGCAAGCGCATATTCGCTCTGAGTCCATTCAATCAGTCAATGTTGTATTTACTATTCATGCGCTGAAACGAATGAAGGAAAGAAAGATTACAAACAGTATGGCCTTTGAAACATTGCGCAACGGTAAAATTAATTTGACGCCTGAGATTAATTACGCAAAGGGAAATATTGAATGTCGAATGGAATATTTTGTTGCAGGGCAGGAAATAAAAATGGTTGTTGCGCTTGATGACGACGACCCATATCTGGTGCTGATTACAGCCTTTTAAGAGGATTATTATGTTTCACTATACTGACGGTGGCTTGCGCAATGTATGGTTAGAGAATGGTTACGTTGAATGCGACACCAAGTACGGGAAAGGTGTTTCTTTTCATGATGCTGATGGACTGACCAAAGCTATTTGCCTTGCTTTAATTAAAAAACCAAGCAAATTGACGGGAGCGGAATTTCGCTATATTCGTAGCGCGTTGCTGCTTTCTCAAAAGGCAATTGGTCAAAAACTTGGTTATACAGAACAAGCCGTAGCGATATGGGAAAAAAGCGGAAAGATACCTAAAGCGATTGAATTTTACTTGCGCTCATTATACTCAGCAGACGCTAATGGCAATGAAAAAGTGTCAGCCATGATCAACACCATGAATTTACTGGACCGCATTTCCAATACAAAAATCATTGTGAAAGAATCCAGAAATAAATGGATTTCTAAAATTGAAGAGACTGAGGAAGCAGCTTAGTCGGCGTTCCGACAATTAACACCTAAAAGCCGCCTACGGGCGGCTTTCTTCATTTCTGCCCTAGATATTATCGCTCAAGAGGCGCATGAACTGCCCCTGTCGGTATATCGTCTAAGTTACCTAGGTCCCCGCGTTTCATGCATCAACTCGGCTGCGTCCTACGTTGACAATATCGTTTTTGCATTGAGGTCTTTGGCGACCTCAGGCACCTTCTTATCGCTCATTATCATCTCGCATAGTTTAGGATTTAAGATATCAATGATAACTCTGCAAATAGACAGCCACAAATAATGTTTGCTTTCCATCTCCGCGCCTTAATGCCTCGCAAACTCAATGTGGACGTCACTCTCAGCATATGTGAGCAGGGTTTTGGGTGCCACTCAAATGAAGACTTGTCGAATTGACGGCTATTTTTACGGTACATGATAATAATAATTATCATGTACCGTAGGCAAGCAAAATACTCTCGAATCCTTATTTATCCGCTCCTGGCGCAGCCCTAGCTATAATATTGCTCTTACTGTTCTATTAAAATAATAATTAAGGTAACGAAAGCATGAACGCTGTAGAAATAGAAGAAGCCGTTTCGAATTTAGCGCTCCAACCCTTTGATGCTACTGAGTTCCCGTATCACTTTCTTGCCGCCTTTGGAAATAAGGACACAACACTTCAGCGTCTGCGATCGGGAAATAACAACGCTTCCGATGTTTCTGGCGGCGTACTCCAACGGAATAATATCCATATCGCAGTTTGTGATGCCGGTAGTGTGGGCGAAACCCTTAAAGCGCTGCGCGCCAGCTCGACAACAACAAAAGCTAAAGCCAAATTCATTTTGGCCACCGATGGTCAGAGTCTGGAATCCGAAGATTTAAATGGTGGCGAGACAATCGCGTGCGCTTATCAAGATTTCCCAAACCATTTTGGTTTCTTCCTGCCACTGGCTGGCATCTCGACGATCAAAGAGATCAAAGACAATCCAGTTGACGTACGTGCGACTGGGCGCCTGAACAAGCTGTATGTCGAGCTCTTGCGTGAGAATCCAGAGTGGGCAAAAGAAGAGCGCCGCCAAGACATGAATCACTTTATGGCGCGCCTTGTGTTCTGTTTTTTTGCTGAGGATACTAATATCTTCGAAGGTAACGGCCTCTTTACGAAAACTGTCGAGCAAATTAGTGACCGCGATGGTTTGAACACTCATGAAGTGGTATCCGAAATTTTCAGATCCATGAATATTAAGGTTGCCGAACGTGCTGGAGCCAAACCTCGTTTGGCTACTTGGATTGCCGGATTTCCTTATGTGAATGGTGGTCTCTTCTCTGGCAGTACAGATGTTCCACGATTCACTCGTATGGCGCGTACCTACCTGCTGCATACCGGTGGATTGAATTGGAAAGAGATCAATCCGGATATATTCGGAAGCATGATCCAGGCTGTTTCCAATGAGGAAATGCGTGGTTCTCTTGGAATGCACTACACCAGTGTGCCCAATATTTTGAAGGTGTTGAATCCTCTATTCCTTGATGACCTGCGGGCGCAGTTGGACGAGGCCGGGGAAAACGATCGGAAGCTTTTGAATCTGCGGAAACGTATTGCGCGGATTCGTGTTTTCGATCCGGCGTGTGGATCCGGGAACTTCCTAGTTATCGCCTATAAGCAGATGCGTGAGATCGAAGGTGAAATTAATCGGCGGCGCGGTGAACAACATCAAGGCAGTGAAATTCCACTAACGAACTATAGAGGAATTGAGCTATGTGACTTTCCTGCGGAGATAGCACGCCTGGCGCTCATCATTGCAGAGTTTCAGTGTGACGTACTTTATCGAGGTCAACAGGATGCCTTGGCAGAGTTTCTTCCGCTCGATGCGCAAAACTGGATTGTTTGCGGTAACGCCCTTCGTTTGGATTGGCTAAGTATTTGCCCGCCCACGGGAACAGGCGTGAAGCTGGTGGCAGATGATTTGTTTGGTACTCCGCTGAATCAGGTAGAAATTGACTTCGAGAACGAAGGGGGGGAAACGTACATTTGCGGCAATCCACCATATGCGGGCAAAGGTAAGAAATCAGCGCAGCAGATCTCCGACATGGAAAATATTTTTGGCCCACGTGGTGTCAAGCATGGCTATATCGACTATGTCGGATGTTGGTTTATTAAAGCTGTTGACTACGGTAAAAGCACCAACGCATCATGTGCTTTTGTTTCAACAAATTCTATTTCCAGAGGTCATCAAGTTCCATTGATTTGGCCGCAGATTTTTGGAGATCAGTATGAGATCAGCTTTGCACACACGTCCTTTAAGTGGAAAAATTTAGCCGCCCACAATGCTGGCGTGATAGTCGCAATCATCGGACTTTCGAGAGAGGCACGGACTGCCCGAAAGATCTACTCGATAACAGACGAAGGTGAGTTACTGGCAAAGGATGTTTCATTCATAAATGCCTATCTTGTTGGGGGGGCAAACGTACTCATTGAAAAGAGTTCAAAACCTATAAACGGTTTGTCAAATATGGACTTGGGCAACATGCCGTATGACGGTGGCAGCCTGCTACTTTCCCGTGATGAACTCATCGAGTTAAATCTGACTAAAGCACAGCGTCAGAGCTTTATTCGAAGGATTTACGGGTCGAAGGAGTTCACAAACGGATTAAGTAGATACTGTCTTTGGATTGAAGACGAAAATTTTCCAGAAGCGATGCTAATACCTGGCATTAGACTTCGTGTGAATGCGGTAAAAGAAATGCGCTTGAATAGTACCGATTCAGGTGGAAGAGCAATGGCTGCGCGGGCACATCAATTGAGAGAAATGCGTGGTGCCAGCGTCCACACGGTAGTGATGCCAAGAACATCTTCAGAGTCTCGCCGTTACTTACCCGCTGGTTTGATAGCAACAGATAGCACAGTTTCTAGTGAGGCGTTTGCGATTTTTGATGCCCCGCTTTGGCAACTTGCGATTCTAGTTTCAAAGCTGCATTTATCGTGGATTGCAACTATTTGTGGGCAGCTGAAGACTGATTTTCGCTACTCAAACGAACTTGGCTGGAACACCTTCCCCATCCCTCTTCTCACTGAACAGAACAAGGCAGACCTGACCGCAAGCGCCGAAAACATTTTATTGGCACGCGAGACACATTTTCCATCTACCATCGCCGACTTGTACGATCCGGATAAGATGCCTGAAAACCTGCGTCTTGCCCATGAACGAAACGACGAAGTTATAGAGCGGATCTATATTGGACGGCGCTTCAAGAACGATACAGAACGATTAGAAAAACTATTTGATCTATACACAAAGATGACAGCTGTTGGCGCCAAAATTACAAAAAAAGGGAAGAAAGCATAATGGATCAATCGAGCAATCCGACGAATAAATACACGGTTCCATCAGTATCGATTGCGACTGCGTGCACCGGCGCATCCAGCAAAGCAAACGAGCTGGGGATGCGTACCATGCAAGAGCGCGCTTATGCCAAACGTGGTGAACAATATCTGCTGATCAAGTCACCTCCGGCATCTGGTAAATCCCGAGCCCTCATGTTCATCGCGCTCGATAAAATCAATAATCAAGGTCTCAAACAAGCAATCGTCGTGGTACCAGAGCGCTCCATTGGAAGCAGCTTTGCCGATGAACCTTTGAGTAAGTTTGGGTTCTATTGGGATTGGAAAGTCGAACCACAATGGAACCTGTGCAACGCACCAGGCGTCGATGAGCCACGTGTGGCTAAGTCAAAAGTGGACGCGGTAAAACAGTTTTTGGAAGGAGCCGATAAGGTTCTCGTTTGTACTCATGCCACATTCAGGTTCGCGGTGGAAGAGCTAGGCATTCAAGCGTTTGATGACCGCCTGGTTGCTATTGATGAATTTCACCATGTTTCCAGCAACCCCGACAATAAGTTGGGCGCTCAATTAGGTGCTCTCATCGCCCGAGATAAGGCGCACTTGGTTGCTATGACGGGCTCCTACTTCCGTGGTGACAGTGAAGCGGTGATGTCACCAACAGATGAGTCCAAATTCGAAACGATCACATACACGTATTACGAGCAGCTCAATGGGTATCAATGGCTCAAATCACTGGACATCGGTTATTTTTTCTACACCGGTCCTTATGTTGATGCAATCCACAAAGTTTTAGATCCCTCTTTGAAAACTATCGTTCACATTCCTAACGTGAATGCGCGTGAAAGCCTCAAAGACAAGCAGCGCGAAGTGAATGACATCATGCACGGAATGGGAGACTGGAAAGGTGTCGACCCTATTACAGGTTTTCATCTGGTCCAAACTAAAGATGGCCGCATATTGAAAGTAGCCGATCTGGTAGATGACAGCGATCAAGCTAAGCGATCGAATGTACTCACGGCGTTAAAAGATCCTAAACAAAAAAATAACCGCGATTTCGTGGATGTCATTATTGCCCTCGGCATGGCAAAAGAAGGCTTCGATTGGATTTGGTGTGAGCACGCTTTGACAGTAGGTTACAGAAGCAGCTTAACTGAAATCGTTCAGATTATTGGTCGTGCGACTCGTGATGCTGAGGGTAAAGAGCGTTCCCGTTTCACAAACTTGATTGCAGAACCGGCAGCCGAGCAATCACTTGTCGCTGAAGCCGTGAATGACATGCTCAAGGCAATCTCTGCCAGTCTTCTGATGGAACAAGTTTTGGCACCACGGTATGAGTTCACGCCTAAAAATGCAGGACCGAAGGAAGGTTTTGATTACGGTGACGATGGCTACAAGGAAGACGGTAAAAACGTTGGCGTCAACAAAGAAACCGGTCAGATCCACGTGGAGATCAATGGGCTGGTAAAACCTCAAAGCCCCGAGGCTACACGTATCTGCAAGGAAGACCTAAACGAAGTTGTGACCAGTTTTTTACAAGAGAAAACAGTTTTGGAGCGCGGTCTCTTTGATAAAGAAAACACGTTACCAGAAGAACTCACTCAACTCCATATGGGTAAGATCGTGCGGGAGCGTTACCCAGATTTAAGTGATACTGATCAGGAATCAATCCGTCAACATGCCATCGCGGCGATGAATGTAACCCAGCAAGCGAAGCTGGAGTTGGCTAAAGTTGATGCTAATGATGGCACGCCACCAGGTAACTCAGCGTTTCTTGATGGGGTCCGTAAATTCATTAATGTTCGTGATCTTGATATCGATCTGATCGATCGCATTAACCCTTTCGATGCCGCCTACGCTGTTTTAGCGAAGGCGATGGACGAAAAATCTTTAAGACAAGTCCAAGCGACAATTGCTGCTAAGAGAGTAAATATTTCTGAAGAAGATGCTCGCGACCTTGCGAGGCGAGCGGTTCAGTTTAAAAATGAACGAGGCCGCCTGCCGGATATCAATTCGTCGGATGCCTGGGAAAAACGTATGGCCGAAGGCGTCGCTGCTTTTACCAGATATTCCCAAGCTAAAGCAGCTCAATCGCAAAAGGATTCAAGCAATGGCTGAAATGAATGATGATGAACTTCTAGATGCGCTTGGCATTGATGCCACTCCGATTAAGGTATCAAGTCGAACTGCGCGCGAAGAACGCATTATTGCTGGCTTCGAAGATATTCTGCGATTCCATCAGGCACACGGCCGAGCCCCATTGCATGGAGAGAGCGGTGATATTTTCGAGCGCATTTATGCTGTTCGGCTCGATCAAATTCGTAAGTTACCAGAAGCTCAATCTCTGCTGGGCGCTATGGATGGACCCGGGCTGCTTTCTGGTGTCGTAGCAAATGCAGTTGATGTCGATAGCTTAGACGAGGACGCATTACTTGCTGAGCTCGGGATTAGCACTGAGCTCACGGATGAAAATGACATCCGAGTTTTGCGCCATGTTCGCTCCAGTGTTGAAATTCAGGCCGCTGAAGAAGTCGCAAATCGAACTCCGTGCGCGGATTTCGATAATTTCAAACATTTGTTCGATGAAGCCATATCTGGACTCAAAGCCGGCACCTGGATGACGAAGCCATTCGCTAAGGATGCCAGTATCAATGTGGGAGATTTCTATATTGTCAGTGGCCAGACATCTTACGTCGCCGAAATGAACGACGCCAATAAGACCAAGGATGGGCGCGATAACCCTCGGCTGCGGGTTATTTTTGATAACGGGACTGAAGGTAACTTGTTATTGAGATCTCTTTCCAGATCCCTGTATCCAGATGGTGACACGCCTGTTGGACGGCGCCTCATTCGCAAGGATGACGGACCACTGTTTGGTAGTGTTGCCGAGCCGGCAGACATTGCGACTGGGACCATCTATGTACTCCAGAGTAAATCAACGCATCCATTTGTTACTGAACATCGCGAGCTGATCCATAAAATAGGAGTGACCGGAGGGAAGGTTGAGACCAGGATTGCAAACGCATCGAAGGATGCCACTTATTTGTTGGCTGATGTCGACGTAGTGGCCACGTATAAGCTTCACAATTTGAACCGCATCAGTTTGGAAAACTTATTTCATCGGATCTTCGCCGGCGCCCAACTTGATTTAACTATTGATGACCGATTTGGGAATCCTGTGAAACCGAGAGAGTGGTTCCTGGTGCCGTTGAGTGTAATCGATGAGGCTGTGCATCGGATTCGGGATGGATCGATTACTGAATTTATTTATGATCCCAAAACAGCGAAATTAGAAAAAAACAGTTCATCCAGATAAGGATTTTCATTATTAGGGTATGCGGATTTTATGATTGATGACGTTATTTTGTGCTGCGCTGCAAAAATTAAACAGAAGCAGCCCATTGACCGCGCATGGTTTCATTGTCTTTGCGTTTGCCTAGCCATCGCGCATAGGCCGGTGCGTCAAATACAATCGATCTGGCCGCGAATGAGGCACACAGATTCGCAACCGCCGAACAATGTGGCTTCCACATGACAGGTTCACGGTCTGGCAGTGTCATCCAGTCTTCCACTGAGCCGTACACAATGATGGTAAGCGGCTCTACCGGTTGGTCTGCTGGTATATGCGCCAGCATATCGCCAAGCGCAAGCTCAACAGTTTCTATAGCCTTCTTACGCCATAGAATGAGGCTGGTAACGCGGTCGATCACGTCCTGTGGGATGGTCCGTTTATCGACTTCCCAATATTGCCAGGAGCGCAGAGAAACGCCACCAATCAAGATGGACGCTTCTTCTTGCGTGAAAAATAAAAGGCTGCGCAGAGCCTTAAGAGTTGATCCGTTCATGTGCTTTCTCGATAGGCGGGTTGCCCCGCCGTTTTAAATTTAAATTGATACTTTGAATTGCTTGCTAGATCCGCGACCTTTTCCAGAATGGTCGATGACACAATGCGAGGCTGAAGCTTCGTTAACAATTCCCATTTTTTGCGCAACTTTTGAGATTGTTTCTGTTTTCCAGAAGCCGTTGCGATGAGTGCTGACCATTGGATTTTTATTCGACCATTCATAACGCTGATCAGCTGTCATATCAGACCAGTTTGCAGGTTTTTGTGATGTGTGACCGCAGATGGTAGTGATTTTTGAGTAAGACATTTTGAATCTCCTGGAGTATCGGTTTGCACAATTGCTGCCGATGTAGTTATATTAGTTCGTATTTTACGAACATACAAGAACTATTTTCATTAATTTGTTGTGCGGTGCACACAAGCAAATCAATCAAATTTTCCGCACACCCCATTATTAATACGGCGTCAGTGAGTTCGCTGGTACTCCTTGGCGGCCTTCAAAAAAACACGAATAACATCAGCAGTCATGAATACAGATTTGGTTTCAGCTGCGCACGTTATCCCATCTCCTGAATCCCTCAACTGCAGCGTCGCTATTTCGCATTCGAGGCGTTTCGGATCCGCTACATTCCCGATCGGTCGCCATTCACCCAGGCTAACAATCCCGGCAAGGCAACTTGTTTCGGTATCGTAAACAGGGCTTCCTGAGACACCATGGCTCAACATAGCTGTTGTCGATGTGGCCCACGTTTTCCCCTTATACGTAACCGCGCCATAAGGTGACGCGTAGGTGTTGTAGATAACTTCGCGCGCGGTCACATACAACTGCGCACCCACCGGCTCGAATTCGTCACAAACTTGTGGTGCAGGTGCCTTCGTTAAAAAATCAGGGACCAATGCGGCATCAATCTTCAACAGTATTAGGTCGTTGTGAGGCGGGTTGCCATGAAAAATTGGCGTGGCCTTGTATTTCTTTCCATGCGTCACGACGAAGATTGGATCCGTTAAAGACTTTGCATCCATGAAAATGTGAGATGCACTCAACACTTCACCGTTTCCAAGCCAAACGCCGCCACCGGAAAACGTTTTAAAATCATACGAGATCTCAACTCCTACTGATCTAGATAGAGCGTTGCTCAAATCTTGGCCATAAACAGCAAAACTTACAAGTGAAGCCATTGCGGCCAAAGCGGTCGCTATCGTCAATTTAATCATTTTTCCGTCTCACAGATTGAGCTATAGGCAATTGTACTGGCTTTACATTAAGAAAGTCCTCGAGGCGCTCCAGATATATTTTGCGGATTCAAAAAACCTTTTTAGATTTCGACTCGCATTCGCTCAGACAGAGAATTTTCCAACTGGAAAAGAGCTTGCGAAGATAAAATCACATTAATCAAAACGATGCGGCTAAAAGGAAATGAGATGGATTTAATAAAATTCAGGACGCTGACAGACGCTCACCTCGAAACAACAACACAAGCCGCACAACGCATCACTGAAGCCGCGCTCTTTGAAGAGATTCGGAGCTACTTTCCGCCAGTAAAATCCTCGGAGGCACTTGCAAAAGTTAGGACCATAATTCATGAGCTGGCGATTAGACATCTTTGCGATAAACAATTATTGCAGCCTTACCGAAACGTAGCGCAAGCACTGAAAATTGCGCTACGAGTCCATGGTACTTCCGCAGCTGAAGTAATAAATTGGGAATCAGCGATACTAGCGGCAGTCCGATATCACTTGCATTTTCCGCCTTGGCGTTCTCCTGAACAGGAGCTTGTAAGCGACGTGCGTGCGCAGGTTGTTTCAAAATCGATAAACGGCCTACGAGATAGTGGCTACCAGATTCTTCTTCCCGAAATTGGAGGGCTAGATATGCCTGATCCAGAGGTTGCACGCCTGCAGGAAGATATTGACACGCTGGCGCGAAAGCTAGGTGGTGAAGCACTGGTAGCTACTGCAATGGCTGAAATAGAGCCAACATATAGCAGTACAACAGATCGTTTCAATTTAGGTAGACATGGCCAACAGGTTCGTCTTGACGCTTCGCCACAGGTTCCATTCGCATTTCTATTCCAGTTGGGACTGAAGTACTTCCACTGTAAGCAGACCCACGATGCTGGACAAGCGGAATTTACCCGGCTCTTAGGATTGCTGACCTTTGCTGTCGGAATCCTCGACTTGGAAGCCGACGATACGATGGGGATGATATTTGCGCGTTCGAGAGACATCCTAGAGACAACACGAAAATCGTTGCTTTACGATGCAACATTTTGTCTCGTCCAAGCAAAACCAAACCATGTTGAAACCTTCGTTCGTTGGTTGCTCACTTATCAGCAGTTTTCAAAATTGGTCGATAAGGATGGATTTAATTCGCCCCACATTCTTGCAGCGGCAATAGTTCTACTTAAGGAGACATCCTGCGGCCCAACGGGGATTCAGAGAATTCCACCTGCGGCACTTGCGGAACTTGGAGGAATGGATTCCCCCTCTGCTCAGCGCTTACTCACTCGCATATTTGCTCACGACTTCGGCAAAATAAATCTAAAGCTAACATTCCCACTTCAAGATAGCGAAGTCAATGCAGCATTTCGACCGCTTCTCATAGATGAGCAAGGATCGTTGTTACGCTTGCCTCCAAATATCGCTGCGCGCGCCACGCTGAATGCGGTCATAGAGTGGTGCCGTCGTGCATGGCCTGATAAAAAGGGCTTCGACGAAACACTCGGGCTTGCATTAGAGCAGTTTGTACGCGATCAGTTCTCCGCAAAAGGCGTAAAGATTCATTACGGTATTTATGGTAATAATTCAGAGAGAAGTGAGTGCGATCTGGCCATTCAGACAGAATCCCATATTATCTTTTTTGAACTCAAAGGGAAGGTGCTAACCAGACAATCAAGATCAGGCGATGTCCTCAAAGCGCTAGAGGATCTCGCAGATTCGCTAGCACGTCCGCAGGCACAAGCAATGGAGCGGCATGCATTCCTCAAAGAACACAAAACGATTGAGCTGAGATTTAACGAAGAGCTATCTGTTATTGAACTTGGCTCCAAGGAAGTTCTAAAAGTTTCTGTAACAAGAGGGGAACTACTCAGCCTCCATGACCGCCCATATTTATGGCACTACTTGCTCGCTGGGTGCGAAATGGATTTCGAAACAACCGATCCTACGCAGCAGAAAAATCTAGAGCCGCTGCACGAATGGTTCCGCAAATTTAAGGATGCAGCAAAACGCGCAGGTGAGTACGACTTAACGAATCGGTTTCCGTTTAGTCGGTGCTGGAGCCTCTCGCTGTTTCAAATACTGTTGCTATTGGAGCGGACTGCGAGTGCAGACGACTTCGTTAGGGAGCTATTGAGGACCGCTCATATTAGCATCACCAGTCGAGACTTTTATGCCTCATACGAGCAATTACTCAATTTGCAAGAGCTTAAGAAAAGTTCTGATTAAGTTTGTGGTGTCACAAGAAAAAGCCACACGAAAAAGTGTGGCTCCAGGCTGTCTTTTGGTTTTGAACTCTATATTGCTTGCAACACTTCATTCCATGCGTTGTTATCACTCGTGTAATAAGATATTGCTGGATTATAAGTTTGATGCGTAATACTTTCAAAAAGGTAAATCATTTTCTCTTTAGATTCTGGAGCTGAGAAATTAGTACTTGGAAACCCGTCTTCTGCAGATACAAGTTCGAAGAATTCGTCTGTTCTTTTTGTCATGTGATTAAAGATTGCCGTCAGCTTTTCTTTGTGTCCCTCAACACTTTCGGTTGCTGCTTCGATAGAAAATCCACTTGCAATTAAGCTAGCTCTAAATTCTTCATAAACAGATTCTTGGTAGAAATCCAATAATGCCTTTTTTTGTGTATCAGTAACTACCAATTTAAAAGCTGGTTCAAATGATGTTTTTGTTAAGAAATCTTGTTTTGATAAGGCGGTCATTTTTAATTCTCCACTTAATGTTCATTTAGTGCGGTTGAGCATAAGCATAAAAACATGCTAACTAATTTATTTAATAATTCTCACGTCGGAAGGAAGCTCATCACCACGAATCTGACTTGTCCCATGTCGAGCGATATCGCGGCGGAGTGAAACAGCAGTTGCTTCGGCTTCGTGTAACGTCAGCTTATGTCCGTTTTCACCAGTCATGCCACTAAATAATTCTTTGCCTGTCGTTAGTCGCACTCGAATTGCCCACCCTGCAGTGGTATTAATAGTGCTGATTGATTTTATTGCATTCATGAAATTCTCCTTGGTGGTCCGTTAACTGGAAGATATAAGCGACTGATTTGCAACTCCCAATGATTAAAATATACGCCCAAATGGGCGTTATGCAAGAAGTATTTAAGATTATTTTTAATCATTTACAATTATTTCTATTTTATGCTTAAAGGATATCTCAGATAATTAAATACGCAACTTGGAACCAAATTATTCTTGAATTTACTTAAGTTTTGGGTTCCAGAGTAAATTCTGGATGCTGGCCAGCTAAGAGCATAAGGAGCTCCCACTCCCCCAGAGTGAGCTCACGAGCACTGGGACCAGTCTCTTCTTTCTTTTGCCAGCTGCGCACGACCTGGTATCCAAAACGCTCCGCGCACTCTTTCTGCGTCATTCCGGCCGCAATTCGCATTGCTTTGACTTCGGCGCCCGTAGGGATTTTGGAATTGGTATCGCTCATTTTTTATGGGGTCTTTGGTTTTGATTGGGAACATTATATTTCAACGCCAAAATGTCGTTTCGCTTCCAATTGAGCAAGCATTCTTTTTTGATCTTAATTCTCCAAATTGATTGATATTTTGCTTGCTTGCCTGTTATGCCTCGCCATCGAAGAAGGCGGCACGAGCAACACCAAAATCCATGACGTAAAGAGTGCCACGGCGAGCGCCTTTGCGCGCTTGAACGTCGTCCCACTTAAAAATAATGCCAAGTAAAGTGGTTTCCTGTTCAAAAGGCACTTCTGGCCGCTCGCTCCGACGGTTCAATTTCCGGCCTTTCGCCTCAAAAAAATTTTCGATTGTTTCGCGGGTTTCGACGATCTGGTCATCCGACAACATATGGTTGATGTCGAGTTCTTCGACATTCTTGACGGAATACGCGTTGAACGATGCAAGAGCGAGCCTAAAGGTGTTGCGTTGATCTTGGGTCAGCATTTTAAATCTCCTCAAAGCGCCAGAATTCGTCTGGTGTCGATATAGGCGTTGTGTCTATAGATTTATTATACGCCCATTCGGGCGCATATGTGTATTTATTTAAGTTTATTTGATATCTTTTTAATTGTGAACTAAATACAACTTATGAATTCAAGATAAGAGTCTTCGCTGTAATTATCTGTGTAATCCGCATAGTCCATAAAACTGAGTGGCCATTCAGTTTTCGCTTTGAATTCTTCGCATCGATGAACCAACTTTGCCAATTTTCTGGAACCGATCTGTAATAAAAATAGCGATCGAGACATTTCAAAACTACCTCGAAATACGAATTCGATTGCAACAGCCAATTCGGATCCAATCTGAATATTTTCGGCATCTAAAATCGTCTGGCATGCCAAGATCGCTTCGCCGGTCACATTTCTAAGCGTGTATAGCAATCGATTTAGTGTGAAAACTGAGTTGTATCGACAGCCGTTTTCAAGCATTTTTCTGTGACCGAAATCAGTTTTTCCCGCGGCCTGCATGATGAGTGCGCATGCATTTATGATGCGGTTGCGCTCGTCACACAATGCATCGTCGTCTTCCTGATTCTGAAAAATTAGTTTTGCGATTTCTGGATCTTGAATACTGAATTCAAAATTCGGGTCCGTAAGGTTTTTCAACAGGCTCTCAGAAGGCTTGTTTGTATCGGATTCGCTTTTGTCTTTAGTAATTAATATCATCATCAGTACTCCAAGAATAACTTCAAAAACCAAAATATATTCAAACTTCAAATTAACTGCTTTTAATAGCATCACGCTAGAAAAGGCAGCGATGAACATCGAGGGAACTAGCATTAATTGAGCGATCTTCAAAATTCGATGTTTTAGATTAAAGCAAGGTAACGAAAACATTTGAACCGAAATCTTCAATGCAATTTTGAGGAACTTCAAGTCTAAAAACGGATTCTTTCCGAATCGTTGTGTACCAGCCTTTTGGAGATCCAGATGATGTAATTTCACCAGAAATAAAATTGATCCTAGCAGCTAACTTTGCACCTGAGCCGCAACTTGTTGCAGTGCAAAACTTGAATCCCGCCAAAAAAACTGGCGCGCACCAAGCGTCAATTTGTTCAAGTGCTTTAACCTCAATTAGAACCATCGCTGAATTGTATTTTTCGTCCAATCTTTGAACCTTAATTTTGTCAGCGACAGTGCCCCAGAACATCCACGCCTTTTCTTCTGTATCCCACCTGCCGCCAAGGTTGCGACAATTTTGAACTAAATCGGCATTGTAGAAGCTGGTTCTTAGTGATGAGCAGCCAGTAGATGTATACGCTTCAATAAGCTCGCTAAACAATCGCTCTCGATCTTCCAAGTCATCCTGAACTTCATCATTTGTTGAAGTTAAATATTCTTCAGTAGTGTTTCGATCCATGTTACGCAAGTCAATTGTCAAATTATCGACAAACATTCTTAAATCACAAAATTCACTTTCTTTGATCTCGCCTGAACTATCTATTGAAATTAATTTAAAATTTTTCTCAATGGGAGTCGTTTGTTCCGCCGACAAATCTACGGATTCTCCATCAATGTCATCATTAGTCTCGAAATAATTACCTACGTGAAGATTAAAGTAATATGAGATTTCAGCGCGGAAACCATCTATTAATGCGAAGACAGACGCTTTGCCAATGGCGAATCTGAACGCCGACTCACCATCATCATCGATGGGGTATTCATCGTCGTCGTCTAAATAAATATCATGTCTAGACCAAGTCCAAGATGCTGTCTTGAGTTGTTCGATTGTGAATAGTTGAGTTGCAGAAGTATCGATAGCTTGTGACATGATTGCCTTTACTGAAATTAATTATTCACGCGCATTAAAGACGCGCCGGATCATATATTTGTAACTGAAACCGACTACACCCAGAATCAACGTCAAATACAAATTTGTACTGATGCCTGGCACATAAACTCCGAACAATGGAAACAAAAAAGTTTGTGCGAGGATGCTTATAACCAGGCTTCCAGCCATGACCACAAGATTCTCAATAAAAGACCCCCTACGAGATTGGCTCATTTAATGTCTCCTTTTAAATATTCAGGATACTCAGGGAAACAAAGGCAGTTATTGTCAAAGCCTTCAAAACTAATTCCCATTTTGATAAGGAGCCAATATAAAAAGGCTGCTGCCAAAAGCGTTAATGCGCACATCAATGCGCCGTGTAAAAATTTCTTAAGCATGTGATTTCTCCCAAATATTGAATTTGATTACGAAGACTCTTTAGGGATGCCTTCACCGCGCGCGGTGGCATCATTCAAAATGCGTAAACGTGCAACTTCGTGCAGCGTGAATTCAGTCGGTTCGAACGTAACGGTTTTTTGATTGCGCTCAATAACCCTCCGTGCAGCCATCACTCCATACGTGTCTTCGCCAGTCGGCGCGAACAGTTGTTTCGCATATGGCTTTTGGGCGCCCTCAGATTTTTTTGAGATCGCAATATTTGACGCCTGCGAGTCACTTTCGGATCGGCCATCAGCATCATCAGAACCCAAGATATCAAGAGATTCCTCAGGATTCTGAATTGCACTCTGAGCATCCAAAGCACGTTTTTTAACGAGCTCAATAGCCGTTTTTGATGCGATCTCAAAAAGCTTTTTTGTGTCCAGGCGAGGTGCCCTCGGTATCGCAGGAGCACTGCACAGAGCAAGAATCCGACGTGCGGAAGCAATTTGGGCTTCAACGGCTTCATCGCTTAGTGGCTCAATTTTCTCAGGTGAAGCCTGAGTGCTTTCAACCGAGTCCAGCCCAGTCACCTGGGCTGGACGAGGCCGCTCCTCGAGTTCTGGAGGCTCCTCGGGGCCGTCAGGATACTCAGGCATTACCGGCTCAGGAGGAGTGTCATCGTCGACATCGAGCATGTCATCAAACAGACTCATGTCGATGCTCATTTTGGATTCGTCCCAATGAGCTCAGCCCAAAATCCACGTGGTTTCGAAACAGAATTGCCGGATTCAGTAACAAATTTTTGGCGTTCAGTATTAAAAGCGGATTCTGCAGTTTTGAGCGCAGCTTCGCGTGAGGCCAGCGAGCTCACGAGTTCGAAAATAGCCTTGGTCGCCTCTGCGTTCTGTTTGAGCGCCCCAGCAATTTCGGATTCAATCTTGTCACTGAGTGCCGCCAGGCGACCGAATTGACGATTACCCTCATCACGGACGCTTTCGAGATGAGAAGTGCTGGATTCTCTGATATTTTCGTCGGCATCTTTTGTGAGCGCGTCAGCGAACAATTTCATCTGCACGATAATTGAATCCTCAGACCGAGGATCCAATGTTCGATCGAGCTCATTAAAGAATTTTTCTTGCATCTCCTCCATGTGAATCCCCAGCTGCGTGGGGATATCGGACAAGAGGAGGGCGGATTCCTTGTTGTTGATGGATGCGTCGTGGTTGCTTCTCACAATTATTTTGATAGCTTCAATCGCATCAGAATGCACCATCAGGTCGAGATCGCTAATTTTTTGCGACCGCACCGGAATTGTGAGGTTGACGTCTTCAATTGATAGCTCATCGTCTTCATAATCTGCTTCGTGGTCGCTCATGATCAACCCTCGAAGACTTTTTGCATTGCGAGCGCGTACTGCTTAGACGCGATGATCGCAGTCTTTTTCCAATATGCCATTTTGGACATGCGATCAAAAGTTTCTGTGTCGTCTTCGTCCAAAGCCTTATTTGCCAGCGCTTCATAATCGATCTCAGAATTCGCTAGTCGATGCATTGACGAAAGTTCGGGATACTTAAGTTGCAGAGATCCACTTTCATCGGCTTCCATCTCGAGTTGTGTAAGCTGACTTTGCAAACCGTTTTCTTGAATAAAAGCTTCTGAGACGTTCACGCCCATTTTGCGTCCTAGCGCTGCAATGTTTCCTAGAGCCTGGAATTTTTTTGTAATTCCTTGGAAACCACTTTTAGCATCATCTTTTTTGATTAAATTGAAAACCACGTGAACTGTGGACAGTTCAATGCCGGCATCTATTAGAGAGAGCAACATGGTCTCGAATTTACGTACGTCAGCTGTCGTCGTGATCGGATATATGACAACATCGAATTTTAATCCGCCGCCATCAATCGCCTCCATTTCGGACATCAAGTCGCGGAAAAGATCGCCACCCAAATCAACTATCAGGGCTCGGCGACCACCAGGCACAGTTGGGCGAGCGTAGGTAAGATCTTTTGCTAACATTTCGATGTCGGAGGGCAAGTAAAGACGACTCTCTACGCCGCGTGCGTGAGCTTCGAGCTCAACACCCCAGAGATCGACTTCGTCATAATAATTCTCGAGGAAGGGCTTGATGCCGTGTGTCGCAGTGGATGTCTTGGTTTGACGAGTATCGGATCCAGATGTGACCAGGACACGTAAAACAGGCTTACGCAAAACTGCGTTCATTTCAATTGTTTCAATTGCTTCATTTGCTACCGTATTTTTCTTGCTCATTTGATGCTCCAAGTTGTTGGTTTTGATATGTGTATATAAGATTATATTGTATCAGTTAAGAAAAAGCATTTAAATTTAAAATATTTTATTAAAATCCCAATTCCTTTTTTCTTCGGTCTCGCTCACTATTAATTATTGCCAGGGTTTCCTCGCGTGTTGGGTTTGAATTTTTGGACTTTTCATTTTCGGTAACTAAAATATTGGGAACTGCAATTCCGGTACCGGAACTTCTTGTGGACTTTGATTCTGGTACCAGGCTGCTTATTTTTTTGGATGCCGGCATTTTTAAGTCAACAACCCGATTTGCTTTTTGAGCATCCGTTGTTCCAAATTTTTCGTCGAGTGCTTTGATATGAGTCCGTACGAATTTTAAAAGTAAGCTGCGATGCTTTGCAGTGGATACTTCTTCAAGAGTTCCGGTCCCAGGATCAATAAGACGTCCTTGTAAATATTGCAATACGTCAGACCATAAGCCTGGTGGCAAACCACTTTCAGGATCTCCATTCAGAATCATTAAAATTTCTTTTGCATGTGGCCAAAACTTTGATTTCTTAGTATTGGCTTCTTTATTTCGGCGCTGCCGATCAAGCAAGATTTCATGAATTGTTTTTGGCGTCATTTTGGCGATCCCTTTTTCGGCGACGTCACTTGTTTTCTTTTGGCAACATATTTGTATGCTGTGCTTTTGCTTATTGCGAGACCACTCTCCAATGCGAACTCATGAACATCCAGGGCGCCATGGCCGGCTTTCAAAATCGAATCCACTTCTTTGATCAGAGGATCCAATTTGTATTGGCGACGACGTTGGCCACGAGTTTTCAGTTTCTCGAGGAAGTCGTCGATCGAAATTGGATTTGATTCTGGATTCATAAAGTGCTTTTTTTGTGTCACTAAATATTAATGGTTATAGTGTATCCGTTTAAAGAGTTTATGCAAGAAATATTTTGTGTGGATTCGGAGTAACACCCCTGTGACACCACTAATAACACCCAGCTAACCCCTCGATGACACCTGAGTAACTCCCGAATGACACCCCAATAACTCCTTAGATAACACCTAGCCTGACACCTTCAGTAACACCCTCTCAAAATATTCAAGTCTCCATAAAAATCAAAAGCAACCTCATATCAAAGGAATTCAAAAGCACACAAAAATGATGATTCTCATAGAGAGAATCATCATGAAAACATAACGTCAAGAGCATAATTAGAACCGTTCAAAATTACTACGTAATTTCTCCTAAAGTAAAACACACCTGCATCGCTTCGCGATGCCTTCCCCTCATAGGGGAATCGGTGTGTCAAAGGCATCCCAAAATTCAAAAGAATTGTAGGGCGACTTGCAATTCGGAAACGTAAAGACTACTATGTAATCATAAAAAATATATTGTAAACATGAATGATTGCAATAAAATCGAATACTTAGTAAATATAACAAATATTTTAGATGACTAAAATGAATACTCAAAACCAAGCCAAAAACGAAACCATTCCAACCCAGCCCGTATCGAGATCGAAAACGCGATCAAATTCAGGCACTGGAGCCGCCGAAAGCAAGGTGGTTTCAGTTCGATTATCGGGCCCACAACAGCAAAGAATTGAACAGTTAGCAGAGGTTCGTGGGATCGCCTCATCACGAGTTTTATCATTAATGCTAGACGACTATTTGAATCAACAAAGTAGATTGGAGCTGCAAGATAAGCTAATCGTGGTTGCTAATGAACTCTCGACTGGAGAGGTCAATCGGACATTAAGGCTTCTCGCAAATCGTCTGAATTCAATAGAAGGCACAGTAGGTCGGCTGGAAAAATTGCTTTTGGAATCCGGATACGCAGAGTAATCACGTCAATTTTTTACTGCTTTTAAGCTATAAAATAATTAGGATAATATATATGTACACAGAAAATGCACTTGCTGGCAACTCGAGTCAAATAGCTAGTTATAGGAAATCAGATAACTATCAACAGAAATATCGGGAAGGAGATCATGCTGATTATGCCAACCAATTTAAAGGAAAAATGCTTGAAAAACTTGGAGGAGATCGCTTTGCAAAGTATTCAGAAGAGCGTTTTTCAGAAATTCTCGATGGAAAATTCGGTGATTCACCGGAGCTGCAAGTTACCAGGCGCGACTATAAAAGAGGCCCCAATGAAGACCTGGCGAAACAGAAGCTCATACATAAGTTAGCAAAAGCAGAGTTTGTGAACGCCCAAGAGAAAACAAAAGATCGCTTTTTGCGAAATCAAAATCTCTCCAATATCGATAAAACTGAGTTCAAAAGCCAGCAAAAGAAAGCACTAAAATCGTTCACAGATGCACAAAAAAAGGACCTCAATGCGTTCAAAGAAAACGCTAAAAAAACACGAAATTCTACGATTGGCTTCGAAGGAAATTGGGCGAATTCAAAGTCTTTGTCAGTGCAAGGTCTCGTGTTTGACGATGAAAACTTCTTGAAAGGCCACCTTGCCGGCGATACCGCTATAGCTGAATTCACAGAGAAATACTTGCTTGAGTACAGAATGACAGGCACTGAAATCAAAGCATGCCAGGAAGCAGGAGTTGATGTTCCTGTACTTAAATTGGTGGATCCCAAAAAAGATGTATGGATGGTCAAAGGCGACAATATGATGTGGGTGCAGTGCATGCACACTGTATCCAGGCCAAACGAAAAGGGCGATGGAGGCTTGGATCCACAAATTCATTCTCACTCCACTAGAGCTACGCACACTGTAGATTGCGCTGGCAGTTTAAGGGCCATCGCATTCGGTAAAGTTTATGAAAACCAGCACTTGCTTGATGCAATCGGAAAAACAGCCGAACGTCTCTTTCTGGAAGATAAAGGTTACGTATTTTATGATACCAAGGACGGCTATGAATTATCTGGTTTCTCCAGGAACGACATCGAAGTCTTCGCGGACGGCTCCTCTCTGAGAATTCCAGAATGGATCTCTTCCCAGAACAAATTACGAGAAGACCCATCTCATCCTAAGCACGGTATCTATCTCGATATAAATAGCAAGCATGATCGAGATACCGCAAATGCTGCCTCTCGCGGCGGCAAAGATTCTTTCGATTTCAGTGCGTTTGACGATCCAATTAATGATGCCGCCACGGGATTGGCGGCCGCTCAAGCATGGTGGAAATATAAGGCTGAGAATCCGCTGAACAAAGAACTCCATCCAGTCTTTATAGAGGATCTTCGAAAACGAGTTGAGCTCGCACAAGAATATGGGCGAGCACATAGGTTGGAGAAGCGAACGCCCGAGCTGGCCTATCAAATGGCTTCTCAAGGTCTCACTGAGAGAATTTCGACGATACGCAGCAAAGAAGCCCTGCTTACACAAATGTTGAAAGAAGGACTCTATCAACTGGAGCCAGAGATTCTCCAACAAAAAATTGAGGAGAAAATACTCTCAGGTGAACTCATTATGCAAAACGATGGTCGCTCACTCACTACTCGCGAGCTGGTCGAGTGCGAACAAAAAATTGAGAGACTAGTAAAAGAAAATTTCGCTCGTTTTAAACCGGTTTGCGACCGGGCATTGTTTGATGCCATTGTGTTGCAATATGAAGCAGAAAAAGGTTTCAAACTTAGTAAGGGGCAGAAGGAAGCTACCTACATGGCGCTCACTACTACCTCTGGGATTTCAGTTGTTCTTGGTCGCGCTGGCACTGGCAAGAGCACATCGATGGATCTTTTACAGCGCTGCGCAGAGGCCTCTCGGGTTCGCGTGTTTGGCCAGGCACCGTCTGGGAAAGCCAAGGAAGCACTTGCTGACTCTGTGTATCTTAGGGAGAAAACTAATGGATCAGGGATGGATACATATTTTCCTCATGTAATAACCACCCAAAAGGCTGCGCTCAGTGAAAAATGGTGGGAAGAGAATATCCAAAAGGGTTCGATTGTAATTATTGATGAGGCAGGTTTAGTTGATGCTCGATCTATGTTGGAACTTTTAGAAAAAGCAAACGAGCACCAGTGTCGAATAATTCTTTCAGGAGATTATGATCAGTATCACTCCGTGGGCGCCGGAGCACCGTTAAAACATGTTTCGGATTTTATAAGAGGCAATCCATCAGAAAATGCATTTAAAGAGCTCACCGAAATGCAACGGGGAAAAGATCAGGAGACAATTAAAATTCATAGTTTATGCTTTAAAAGTCCGGCAGAAGGACTGGTTTATATGAGTGAGAAAAATCGAATTGTGGTGAGGAACACAGAAGACGAATGCTTAAAAGAAATGGCAACGTATTACAACGAACTCACTGAAGCAGCACGAGATAACACTTTCTGCATCACGAAAACAAATGAAGATCGGAGACTGTTAAATATCGCCATCCGTGAAAAAATTGGAATCGAAAAAACTCGTGGATTAGAAATCAATTCATTTGAACGGTTCGGAAATCTGACGACTCAAGACTTGCGGAATCCTGCGCAATACGAGTCAGGCAGCACTGTATTTTTTAATATGAATTCTCCACATTCACCATTCCAAAAAGGTGAAGCGTGCGAAGTTTTACGCGTAGAAGGATCCATCGTTAAGCTTGCACGCACAATTACTGATAAAAATGGACTCAACCCTAAAACTGTCGAATACGACTATTCTCCGATGACGCAAAGCGCTGGTGTCTCGCTGGGCGTTGAGGAACGCATTAAGATTTGTCCTGGTGAACGCATTCGTTTTACTGCGGCAAATGAAAAATTAGGAATACTTAATGGCGATAGAGGAATCGTTGAAAATATTGATTTTGAAAAGCGAATTGCTACCGTAAAAATTGTGAGCACAAGTAAAATTATCAAAGTACCTTTGCCCGACCAAGGTAGAGGACTTTCTATTCGATGGGGCTACAGTGCAACTGGTCACTCAAGCCAGGGCGGGACAGCTTCAACAAAAATTTTTAGTAATCCCGATGGGACTAAAGAGGATCCCACAATAAGCAACCGCGCTCAAGTTCTAATGTACGTCCCAAGAAAGGACCGGGGCGATTACAACTCGATATACACAAACTCCACGCGATCAGTAATGGGGCCGCGATCTGTTGTGCTATTTACTGACGCTCGCAATGTTGAAGATGTAGAAAAAACGTTTTTGGAAGTCGGCGTAAAACTTGTGCACGATCGAGCGATTGAACCCACAAAAGAAGAGCTAGCGAAAAGATTAAATGACGAGAAACCGATTCTTTTAAAGTCCGCATTTGTAAATGGAAATGATGCATGGAATTCTAAAACTCGATGTGAATATATTCGGCCTGAAAAGGATCTTATAACGGGACAATTTTCTAAACCACCTTCCTTGCTTGAGCAATTGAAGTCTGCCCGAGAAACTATTGGTCCCGAAATCGGCCTAATGGGCTCGCCTAAATTTAAAAAGCAGGTAATCGAATTGATAGTTGAAAACAATTTGGACATCAGGATTACGAATGAAAAGGGTGGTCTACAAGCTCTCCAGGACACGCTGTGGGCAACAAAAAATAATAAGGAAGCACTCAAAGAATTTGCAATCAATTTAGCGGAACCAGAAGTAGAGAAGACAAAAATCAAAGAGATTGAAGTCGTAAAAATTGAGCCAGTAAGAGAGAGAGAAAAGGAAAAGTATTACGGTCGCGAAATGTAGAATTTCAGAATCCCTTACGCAAGAGTTCTAAATGCGATTAACATTTCAGCTCAGCGAAATTATTTTCGTAACTTAATAAATCAAAGGAGTCCAAGTTGGCCAACGGAATTCAATTCGCTAAGAGATCGTTTACACAGTGGTCAATATTGCCGTCAAGAATAAAGCTGGCTTACTTTGGAGCATTTATTGGTCTTGCGGGAATGTATTACTGCTTCATGCGTCTTCCTGGAATTGATGCCCCTGTAATGCAAGTAAGTAAATGGGCTGCAACAAACATGCTTGTCACGATCGTGACCTTGTCTTCGATTGTGGGCATCGCTTCAAGGCGCATTACTTCCTTTCATCTCAAAGTTATCGATCTATTGTGGGTATCTGCATCCGCAATTGGTGTGGTGTTCGCTATTATTCAATTGTTCGTCGTGTCCGCTGACGAATCTAGGGCGCGCATAGAACGCCAATGGTCAGAAAGCCGTAACGATGCCATTCAACTGCTCAAATTGGCCGCAAACGAAGAATGCAATGAGCAGCAACCTACAGAGGCAAAAGGATGCGGGCGATTGGCTGTACTTATCACTGCCTTATCGAGTCATGGAATCATTGATGCTTCCCTGCTAAATGCTGCCTGCCCTCCGTTTCCAATTGACCTATCTGTGGCATTGCCGAGTGGTTACAGCCATACTCGAGTTTACGGGTGTATGAAGGCCAACACAGTAGCTTATGTACTTCAACTTCCAGTCATGTTGGATAAAAAAGACACTGAAGATTGGAGTCAAAGAACCCGGACTTGGCCTCTTTTATTAATGTTCTTTGTAGCATTGCGTGTTTCAAAAGGCGTTGCTGAAGTCTTCTGGAAAATTAAACAATAATTACTCCCAGTAGATGATGGCCGAGAAAACCAGCCATGAACTACCTTAATGCCCCATGAATATCGCAAGCAGATTTAATTGAAAGAGGAAAAACTTATGGTAACTATCACAGCACTTTTGTCTGACGAAGAAGCACAAGCTCTAGCACAATTTTTGAAGCGTGTCGGATTTTCGGAGTGGCGTCAAAACGCAGTGGATGACGAAGAAGCATATTTAATGCGAGATGGATGCGACAAGATCGCTAATGCACTGGTCGAAGCTGGTTACAACCCGAGATAGGAATAATGGATAAAACGACGGCGCCAGATGTCCCTCTATACGAATATTTGTCTGATTCGAACAGGGGCCTCAATAAAACACAGGTGTTCATCAAATTATGGAAAACGTCTGAAATTTCAACAGTACATTCTGCTTTAAAGTATTTGGTTGATAGACAAGCCAACGATCCAAATTCTGACCCATTGGTTCTTCATTTAACTTCAGAGAGAAATCGCACGGTAATTCTTGAAGCAAACCAAGATCCCAAAATACAATTTGGGAAAAGTGTACCTAATACCGATCAGGGAAAAGATGTGTCTGAGATATTATTGGTACTCTCTGCCAACGGAATCAATGCAACTTACAAAACATAAAATGTGGTTCATGGTGTATCGAAGATTTGAATGGACACTAATTTTTGGTTGGCTGCTCCGTTGATCCACGAACTCAAAATTCATGAATCTACGTTTATGAACACATGCGAATTCGAAATTCATATTGATGGCCAGTGGAGGGAATGCTGCACTATCGAAATCGATAAACCGGCCTTGGGCGGTACCGGTGCATCACGGATAACTTATGATTCTGAATTTGTGCACAACTACAAGAATTCTCCGGCATCTCTTCGCATTCCAGTCAGTAGGAATTCCACACATTTAGACCGCTGGCCATCTTTTCTATTTGATCTCATTCCGCAGGGCAAAGGACGCAAATATCTCCTGGGCGAACTCAACCTGCAAGATGGCCCCTCAGCAGACTGGCAGCTCCTTTGTGCCGGCGCAATCAATCCAATAGGCAGGTTACGAGTAAGAGAGTCCGCACGTTTTTATGAGGTCCATCCAGAGCGTCAAGATGAGTTGACAAAACGTGGATTCAAGCTTCAAGACATCCTGGAGCGCAAGGATGAATTTCTTGAAAATATCTTTGGTCACAATATGCTCACTGCCGGCACCACAGGCCTGCAAGGCGTGGCACCAAAATTCATGCTGACGCTAGGTAAAGATGATTTGTTTTATCTTGATGGTGCCATTCCTGATGCCCACGCAAAGAAGCATTATCTAGTTAAGCTTTCGCGCGGACGGGACCCATCTGATTTGAAAATCCTCAAAAATGAAGCTGCATTTATGCGTACAACGAAAGCTCTGGGGCTCGCTGTTGATGAGCTTCCCGAATGGCATGCGGATATGCTATTTATCCCGCGCTTCGATAGGTTGGTGACGGAATCAGGCATAGAACGGCGCCATCAAGAAAGTGGCGCCTCGTTGGTTGGCCAGATTGGCTTTGATCAGAGACCGTCACAAAATGATCTATTGGCGGCAATACGTTTGCATGTCACCGATAAAACTGCTGCTACCATTGAGTTCATAAAGCGTGATGTGCTCAATCTGGCCATGGGCAACACAGATAACCATGCAAGAAATACTGCTGTCCAGATTGTGAATGGTCGGGTGCAGCTGACACCATTATTTGATTTCGCCCCGATGAATCTAGATAAAGAAGGCATTGCCCGGGCACTGAGATGGAAACGTGGCAAAACAGAGATTACCAACTGGGCTGACGTGCTGGCGTCATTGGAACTGGATCCAGATGAGCTTGCGACTGTGACCGATGCATTACGAATTTTTGGGTCCAAAATTGAAGGGCTATCGGATGTGATGGCGGAACAAGGAGTTGATAGCGATATTATTGGAGCCCGGTATTATGCAATTCAGAATCAAATAAATCAGCTTAAGGAATTGCGGCGATGATCATCTTTCTGGATTTTGATGGTGTCTTGCATTCATCGCCAGCTGGAGAACGTGGCCATTTTTATCATTTAACGAGGTTTGAAAATATTCTTCGAGAATTTCCCTCTCTGATGGTCGTAATTTCCTCATCCTGGCGCGAGGCCTATCCTTCTGAAGTTATTTGGGGACTATTTTCGGAAGATATTCAGGATAGAATCCTTGGCATGACGCCCAATGGTGACGGTAAACCACCATATTCGCGCTATGAAGAAATTTTAGCCTGGATAACTCTAAATCATTATGGTGGACCCTGGCTTGCTATTGATGATGCACATGCCGAGTTTCCTGATGGATGTCCACACTTATTGCTATGTCAGTCAAATTCAGGCCTTGACGAAATCATAGAGCTTAAACTGAGAAAAATTTTAGCAAGTTAAATCACTTTCGCCTTAACTGATGTTCCCCCGTTTTGTTTCGAGACTTACCCCTCCGCTTAGAAGCAAGCCGGACTTAATGCATTCATAGACTACTTTCGCAGAAAGAATACACGCCACCCTATGGAAGAGATCACCTTTGCTTGGAGATCCATCATCGACAACTGCCTTTGCGCTGAAATACTGGGGTTTTGTCGGCGCCAAACGGGCAGCCTCGAAGACAGCAAAAGATTCCATTTCGAAGGCTGATAGTTTTCTGTGTTGCTCTTTAAGAATTTCTACCATTTCCTTATCGGCAATGACCGCACTGCCACTAGAAGTAGGTGCAATAATAATTTTGAAATCTAGTACGTCAGCTCCTTCAGGGAATTCGGCACGTCGAAGGATCACGTCACGCTTCACCGTTTCAAGAAAGGCAGGCTTTGATATGAGCTCGTCTATCTTTAATTTCATACCATGCTCAAGCTGTACACTGTACCCTTCAGATTCAAAGCCAGCGTTCGTCCATTTTCCGGAATCGTTTTGGTGACAGATATCTGGTATCACAACATCGTATATCTTTGTTTTTTCCGGAACTCCTCCACAAATCCCACTCATGCAAATTAATTTAGGTTTAAATGCCTCTATCGCTTGGGTACTGGTTATAGCAGAGCTAACCAATCCCATTCTTGGCGCCGTAATAATTACCCCTACTACTAATCCGATTGAAATCTCTCTGCAAGCTAGACCTTTTATTGTTTGGCGCTCCCCGACTTGATAACCGGCCGCAGCGTATGCGTCAGCCTCCTTGGCCAGCGCACAAATTATCACAAACGGGTAGTGAACCGGAGGTTCGCAACTGCGGACCTTTTCACGAATACTCTCTTTCCAACGTCCAGAATCCTCATCGAACGTAACGATCGTTATGTCTTTTCGGTTGAGATCTTCGAATTGCGCCTCAGCCTTTTCGTTGTATCGTGTGAGTGCGAGAACCGGAGAGCGAAAATTCAGACAGTCCTGGTCTCTGGTAATGTCAATAATTTGACCAGTTACGTCGATCGCCTGGGCGTCAAATGGAAACTGCGGAACGACGAGATCAACTATGATCAGATCGTAAACGTTTTGCCCCACCTTTATCGTGTAGTCACGTAAATTACTAACAATCTCAACGCTGACAGCAAGGTCTACGCTGGATATCTCTGCTTTGACGAGCTCACTTTTAGTTGAGTCGTCTTCGAGTACAAGAATCTTCATATGTTTTTAATTAAGTTTATTAACTCGAATTTCCAGGCATTAGATGCTTCGGCGTATTCTATGCATGCCCCGACATCACAGTCAAAATGAGTCTTAATAGCTGCCGCTGCTTTTTCAACCGGAAAGTAATTTCCCGAGATTTCCACTTCTGGATATTGAGTGACTATGATGCAAAAATCAGTACGATCGAGCGAGCGTAGTTCAAATAGAATTTCCAACCCACCACTTAGTAAAGACATTGGCGCGCCTCCTCCAGACACCACAGGGTGGCTTGGCAAGGCCATGTCAATTATTATTAGGTCAAATATTTTTCGTTCGACAGCCGAAACGCCGCTCGCAACGTCTGAAGCAAGCGAAATATTCGCATTTCCTATATTTGCCTTCAGAAAAGTCGCGAGATTATCGCTTTTGAAGCTATCGTCTTCAATAATCAGAACGTTTTTCATCAGTGTTCCAAAGCATGGGTTAGGTTCACAGTTACTTTACGATTTCGACAATAAATATCACCGATACAAAAATCTCGATTCCAATGCTCCAGGAAATACAATTTTCGGATTCCACTCCGATCCTCTGAGACCTGAGCATCATCAAGATCTTGTGTCCTATCCAAGACGAGTCTACTCCTAACATAGTCCTCGCTTTCGTTGTCCTTAATCAGCGACGTGACATTAATGTTCAGCATTTTTCGCCGCTCAACGGTATCATCAATGAGCTCGAAATTCCGCTCAAGTTCCTCGCCTGCCTTGCCATGCTTCGCTGCGTTATAAACAATGACATAGAATGAGTCGTACAGAACATGGTACGCACCACCAACTAGTTTAATATCTCTGGCATCGTCAAAATCAGTGCTCGTGTCAAATTCGGGAAATGCCTCGCGCACCTCTGCTACGACTGCTTTATATAGTAGTGATAATGACGCTTGCGGCGAAACGTTCGCAGGTTTTTTGAACCAGTTGTACATTGACAATAACTTGTCGTCAATAAGGCGAACAAGTTCCCGACAAAAATCACGAGCGACACCCAAGTTTGAACCGTAAACACACGATTTCAAATCTGTTAAAAGGTCAGTGTTTATCAACGCCGCCTTTTTACTCTTCAAATACCCGTTGATATCCTTCAAATCATGTTCAGCCAAACGCCAGCAATATTCGGTGATGATGGGGATCGCACCAAACGAGCTATTTGATTCAGAAAAGTCTCGGGCGATGTTTCTCGCACACGCTGAAAGCGTTTCTAGCTTCAATGCAGTATTAACGCTAGGTTTTAATAGCCCCTCGCGCTTGCCTGGCGATTCGATATGCAGGCGACTAACGATTATCTCATCGATAATCTTCTCGTAATCGGCTTTCCAACGTACCCACTTCGAGGCGACTACTGGATCTGAAAGAAGATATTCATATTCCTTCTTTCTCTCGATGGAAACAACGTTCGAAAACAAGTGCCCCTTGAACGTTCCATGACGGATACGTCGCCCCAAATATGAAGCGATGCCAAAAATCTTATTTGAACAAAAGTTGACATAGCATCGCTCCACAATAGCCATGAGCTGAGGATCCGCAGCTTCTAGTAATGCGCTTTTGTGTTCAATACTTGTCAAGATGCCGTTCAAGTCGCGCCCTACCTCATCGTTCATCCACTCTGCAAATCGGGCTGCGTCCACATAGATGCGGTTGTCATCGATCTCGTTACGAATTTTGTTTAGTTGGTGGTCGATCAAAAGAGTCCTGGCACGGTCTAGGTACGCCTTTTCCCCAGTAAGTTTCCCCATCCACTTATGTAGACTAGCTCGCGTTTCAGTGATTTCGGAAGATGTTTTTATGATATGAAATAATTTTGCGATGAAGTCCTCTGTGCAAATCTCATACGCATACTCAGCTACAACTCGTGACATCTTACTTAAAGCATCAAACAGTTCTACTATGCTTCCATTGTGTTCTGTTAGGACAATCCCCTGGAAAATTCGCCTTAGCTGGTGATCATCGAGTTCGTTTTTGCTCTTTTTTGCAATTAAAAAATAGAGTATCAGACGCGACAACTTCGACGTTGACATTTTTGCCATATTACTTAGAAATTTGTGGTTAATTGTTTTCGCCAAATCTCTAGTGCTACCCATCAATGATAACAATTCTGTCTCACTGATTTTTGCATACCCTTCGACATTAAATACTGAGAAGTTAAACATCGCTGATCGCGTCACTGTTCCAAGGCTCTCAAGGGCCATCATGCTCGCAGAATCAGTGTGAGAAAGTTTAGAAGTGGTAGCGAGTACCGCCAAGTCAATTGGGGCAGCCCAATTGGCAATTCTTGCGATCAATTCCTGATTAAATTCAAAATAGTCAGACTCCGGAAAATTGTAAAAATGGTCGACGAGCGTGCGATACTTAACTATGCATGCATTTTCTAGCCAAGCACTCGATTGCTTGTAGAATGTTGTCTCGCTATCCGGATCCTCCAGATCGTAGATAGATAAGATGCGATCGATGGACAATGCGTTTGAATCTATATGAGCGAACAATGCCCGCAGATTTACTGAACGTCCATTTTCAGCCTCCACTAAATGGACGTTCACCTTGGCACCAATAATTGCATCGATAAGCGACGATTGGCGCCAACTTTGTAGAAGTTCACCAAAGTCAGCGGCATCCTTCGCGAACGGATGAAACGGGAGTCGACACACATCCCTCGTAAATTTATTAGCAATACCTCTTTGGGGCAAATTCATTATCGAGCGCTTCAAACTGAGAAAGTCCTGCTCCTCTTTAAAGCAATGGATAAGCGAGGACATTGCGATATTTTTGTTATCGAGTCCTGCCTCGCTCAGAATCGAGTCAACTTCAGGTATTGCCGTAATTCCTGCAGCATGGGTATAAAGTAAAGCTGCTTTACGAATAAGAAAATGACTGTAACCAAATTCAGCATATATCTGGCCAACAAGAACAGAACCTTCGTTGAAGTTTCTCATCGTAATTGCCGAGTCAAGGCGCCGCATAGCCGCAAGGAGCAAAACAAGTTTCTCATGCCATCGCAACGTCAAAAGATCGAGTATTTCAATCTCTTTGGCAATATCTATTTTAGCCAGTCGATCATATTCTTCACCCGTCTGTGGGAATTCAGGGAAGAGATCTGGGACCATTGGGATGGTTTTCAAAAAATCGTAGCGTAAAACTCGTTCTATTTGAAGTAGTTCTCCTGCCGACTTCTCGACCCGAAGTTGATTTAGGAGTTTCAATGATACGTCGCTGTCGACTGCGAGGATGGCTCTTACCTGATTGCGTGTTCTTATAGGGAGTCCCTTCATTTCGTGAAGGCGACCAATCTGCATTCTAGTTGTAATTCCTGGCATTGGATTTTAGAAACCGATGAATGAGCGCCGTCTCTTTGGCAGAAGACGCGAGTAGGTAAAAAAGGAATGCGCACTTTACGAGCTCATGCCAAAAGGTAGATGATTCGATTTAAAGAGCTATGACAAATGATCGGTACAGCTTTCACTACGTCATTAAATTTTCAATGCACTTAAATATCCTCCCGACTTTAGCATACCGAGTGTTTATGCACAAAGAAGCACCATTTTGCTTAATTTTTAATTTAACGATAACAGCTAGATCCCATATGGCTTTTACTGAACTTATACACAGAATTTGTGGATAACTAATCAGCTTCAGATAGCTTATCGCGTAGTGCGATTTCACTTAAATCATCGAATCCAACCTCAGATTTGGTCTTTACGAGATTTGAAAATGGTCGAAACAAATATGGCTTGTCATCAATTGCCACCCATCGTCGCCATGGCTCTGAGGACCCACGCAGCCATGCTTCGACTTCGGCATGACGTTGGTAGCCAATTCTATTAAAAATGCCCTGATGATCCTTCCAGCTGGGCGTCACTCCTATAATTCTTTGCGCGATATCGGGTGAGAAAAGATCCCTCAATTCTGTGAGTGATCTTTTCTCACGCCAGGTGCTACTTATTACGATTTCAACTCCTGGGAACTCACGGATCACGGACTCAAACTTCGGCAAGCATGAAAGTAGCAGGTCTCTGTCATAGCAGGGATCCGGATGCAGCACACCATCAATATCAAGGAATACAATCATTGTTGTCGCAAGCTCTGTTTAAGTATTTTCGAAAATCTACTGTCGCCACGAGTTGCCCATGTCATCGCACTGAGCAGGAATCCACTAATATTTTTGCAAACATAGCCATTCTTTTGTTGGCTCGAAAGAAGAGATGAGACACGTCGCTTGGTAACGTTCATGATGGCATCAACGGTGTCATCATGCAATCGCACATACTTCCACGATGTCGCTTCTATTTCAGTGTCCAAGCAATTGCTTTTCGATTGCAGTAATACCAGCTTAGCATTCACGCGCGTCTCGATATCGTTAAAAGAGATTTCCCCATTGCCGAGTGTCTGCTTCCATGCAGCCTTTTCGGCTTCAATGATTAATCGTGACGTCACGTTTTTTACAGCGAATTCAATGTCGTTTGATACCATGAAATTAAATTGTGGGCAGCCAGTATTCCCTGACATCCGTTCGCTCGCCCGAGATATCTGCCATTTCCAAGACGTTTGCATCCACGGCTTGGCATCGATGAATTCTCGAATGACGATATTTGAAAATTCACTAACCGAATTGCAATGCACGTCTGGATGCGATGCTAAGAACTTGTAATCCCGAATCGATTCGGAACCAGCTCGAGTGATCATTGGCGACACCTGTACGCGCGTTCGCGTGTTTCTTGATTTCGTCATTTCTGGTGTCATTTTACTGATCTCGTACAGTGCGCTTGATCAGACCTGGCGACAGAATGGCCAAAGTTGGCATGGCATTTGGGTTGACCAATACATTTAAATGGACCCCTTTATTTTTGAGGATGGATGCCACAGCGGTCTCGAGAAAGGCTGCATCCTCTTTTGTGCGGGCTTGAACTGCGAATCCAGTAAGCTCTCTGGATCCACGCTTAACAGCATAAGTTGCCATGGCTTTTGAATATGCTATCAAATCGGTATCACGCTCTCGAAGAACGTCTTCAGGCAACGTACAAAAAAGCTGAAATTTCTGTACTGGTGACCAGGAATATGATTGCGATTTGAATTCAACTGGATCCGAAGTGCCACCGCACAAGAGTTTTTGTTTTGAGAGTTCAGGATGCTCTTTGTTCACCATATTGAGCGCATTCAAAATGGAGTCATCTTCCTTTGATACCTCGCGCAATCGAATGAGCTCGGGCGGTTCTGCAGGTACGATATTGCGATAAGCCTTCGATGCCGTTTGTGGCAGTTGGCTGGCCGCAGATTGAAGGTTCTTCATTTCTGCACAGCCAGTAATTGTGGCAATTACGCACATAGCTGATATCAGTTTTGTTAATTTGAACATGATCATGCTTTCTAAGGCGATGGTTCGAAGGTAGATTGTGTTTTTTGATTTGCATTAGCGCTACGCGTTTCTGCGTTTTGCTTCTTCTCAGTTGTTATCGCAAGGCCTTTCGACAATTCCTCGTTGTGGGTCTTTTCGTTGTGCGACTCGCACCTGGCGACAAGTTGCGAATGCTGTTGAGCACCTTCACTTTCGTTCCTTTGTCTAACTTTTTCTCTTAAAGCGTTGCCAACTGCCAGACCCGCCAAAATTGGATTCGGATACTCGTGGTCGTGTGCTTTAACGGCGGCAAGAACGGATTTGCTAACCATTAGTGTTGTCCCCAAATTGTTGCGCCAGCTTTCAGGTAGGTCACTTGCTCTTTGTATTGAGTAGTGTTTCTGATTGCAGATTTTGTACGCTTACTTGCGGCTTGTTTTACTTTCTTCTCACCAGTTGGAACACTTGCCTTTGATGTTTTCTCAGTCTTTGCTTCTGGAGTTACTTCTGGCTTTGTGGTTGGCTCTGGCGTAGACACTGCAACCGCCGAAGCGGGAACTGAAGAGGGCGCCACAGTCGGCGTAGTAACCGGTGCAGCAGGCTTGGATAACTTAATGCCAGCTGTCGCCTGAAAACTCAAGGCCAACAAAATGATGAGTATGAGTTTTCTCATTACAGTTCTCGCTGAGGTGTCTTTTCTTTTTGCAATTCGAGGTCACGTTCTTTTTCAAGAGCACGAATATTGGCAATTGCGGCCGGTGCAAGACGTAGGTTTTCTATTACCTGAGTCGTACCCCAAAGTTTTACATTTTCCGCTTGAACTTTTTTTGCGGCCTTAACGCCATAGATTTCGCTTGCATTCATTTTCATTCCTTGGTGAGATTGATGTTATCGTTCAATTTCTTGTTCTTGTTCGCGATGTTTTTGATTTTCTTGCACTTGCGTTCTCGCTGGATCCATTTCGCGTAATTTGGCTGTATCGAATACAAATCCATTTGTTTGCACTGTCGAGTTTTCAGGGGTCGAATCGGACGCTGTAATTTGCTCTTTCTTTTGTTCAGGTAGTGAAATTTTTTCAGAGACTTGTTCAACTTCGCGCTCTTGCTTCGAGACTTCATTTACTTGCTCGACTTTAGATTTCAGTTCACTTACCGCGTCTTCTTTTACTGTCTCTTGAACGCTGGCTTTGGCTGCATCTCTTCCATTTATCAAATCACGTTCTTTAACCTGCTGCGCAATGAATTCTTTCAGCTCTGGATTTTTAATTTTGTCCTCGAGGTTCAACGCAACACAGTCTTTCGCAAGCTGACGCTTCTTTTCATCGCTTCCTTTAAAGACGAAGCCGTCATTGAAATTCTCCGATGCCAGCTTTAATGCTGCATGGCGTGATGCTTCATTCTTTGACATCACTATTTTTATGCGAGCGCCTGAATCCACAAAAGCTAGAGATTTATCTTCAGCATTCCTGTACTCGATTCCATTTTTTAGGACAACGGCTGTAAAGCCTTTGATGTCCTGGGCTTTAATTTCGGTTTTGGAGATTTTTTGATTTTGATTTGACTTGAGTTCATCAGTCATTTCTTCTTTAATTCTTTCTGACTTTTTATCTCGTGCGTCCTCGCTCTTACGATCCTTTTGCATTTCATCAAATCGTTTTATCTCGTCACGTTGTTTTTCAAAATCATTACGACTATGCAGTTCATTTTCCAGATCTTTTTGCGCGTAATACTGCTTAACCAACGCATGGTCTTCAAACTCACGCATTTCTTCTGTAATGTACTTATTCAGAGCATTGCGAATTTCAACTTCACGCTCCTTTTTATTGAAGATAAACGCGTAGTCCTTTTCGGTTTTCTTGACTACGGCTTCGTACGCTTCTTTCACTTGGCGATACGATGAAAAACGATTAATACGTACCAAAAGGTATAGAAGTTTCAAATCGTCTTTTTGTTGACTTTCTGTAGTGATCATAAAATTACTTTCTTTTAAAGCTTAATTTATATCAGAATACAGTAAGAAAAATTGAAATGCAACCTTTCTCACTGTATTTTCGGTAACTAAAATCAACTTTCGATCAAGTCTTTTTGTTCTGAATCAATCGCGATAGGAGCTCGCATTGATTGAATCAATTTAGCTTTTTTCGTCATGTGGCCCAACGCCTCATTCTTTTTGACCATTGAACTCAAGGCTGGTGGCAATGCATCAACTGAGTAAGCGTGGTGTTTTATCACGCCAGGAGCTGCACCGAGTTCAGGCAATGGCTTACAGATGCCTATCCGCTTTTTCCCCGCAATCACAAATGAGACAAGCAGGGCATTGCGACCCATTGCCAGAAACTCAGTTTTCGAAATTAAAGGCTCCGAACTGCGGCCATCATTCATTAGCGAGTAAGCCCTGTCTTCTGCACGATGAATAAGTGATTTGGCTTTTTCAGTCCAGTCTACTAACGGAGACTGTTGTTGTTGACCTCCCATTCCACCTACAAATCCACCAGTAGCTTTGCCGTAGTTTGCTGCGTAAAACTGTTCATCCACTTCGACAAGCGGCTTCATTTCAGCGGAAATATATTGCGAGCTATCAGCACTGTTAAATAAGGAAACCATATTTTCGTATGAAATTTTGTATGGTGTGATGTCAGCTGTTGGGCTCTCACCTCTTGCCAAGCGATGACTGAAGTACGACTCGTAATACCCGTCTTTAGCAATATGGTAACGCGTGGTGTTATCGGCCCCGTCATTTACAAAAGAGATGGTTTCTTCGTCCGAGGATGCCAGGCATGCCAAGTTAACGAAATTTCCCAAGAAAGCTTTACTAGCTTGTCCTCCACTAGTTTCGCCCATTGCTTTATAGACACCAGCTACTGTCTGTGTGCCACCGAAGAAGAACATACCTGTCTTACGAGCTCTTGCTAAAAAGCTTGTAAGGCTGAATGATTGGTCTGATGAAGTGTTTGAGATCATCCCTTGGATCTCGTCGCAGAATGTTGCCACCAATGAGCGGTCCCCAATGCTTGGATCTTGAATGCTCATTTTGGTACGCATAGCGATGATTCGTGTCATAACTAGAACATTTCCTATAGCTGCTAGACTCCCATCAATTGAATCATTGAACATAATTGCAGTTAATGTTTTGTCATCTTGAAACATTGATTCGAGATCAAACACACATCCAGTAACCGCTGCCCCGAAACGTTGACGAAAAAACGGATTTTTCTCAAATATCCCGTAAACTTTGTTAGCAGTCGCCATTTGGCTCATGAACTGTTTTTCTGGGATTTTAAAGCATCCACTTCGAGCAAACTCTATCGCTGACCAGAGGGTTGGAGTCAGGAACGGAGCTATACCACTTAGTACTGCTTCGTCTTTACTCTCTGCGGCATCGATGATCGCGCTGCACGCGTCATACAATTCGCCTGTCGTCTGTCGCATAGACCTTCTAAGCTTTCCGAGCTGGATTGGGCTGTTGTAACGCTCACCCGATTGAGCAGCTCTATTTATACCAAAATTTCCTGCCGCCTCAGCTGCAATCATTATTTCTGCACAGTACGCAGTTGCTTCGTCTGATCCTTCCTTCCAGCTAGTGTCCTGTCCGGTACCTGAGCCACAAATTGATTCAATTTGAGAATACATTTCTTGTAATTGGTTGGAATTCAAGTCCATATGACAATCGATGCCCAAGTCTTGGAGACCCATCCCGATTGACCGTACTTTCCAACCAATGCTCTTCGCCAGCTCCATTGCGATTGATTGAAGCGTACAGCCCGCATCAAAGATAAGGACATTGAATTTATAATCGCGATTTTTGACCGCACTCACGTGGGTCATTTGCTGATATAAAAATGGGGTTAAAACACTATAGCTCTTGCCGCTTCCGGTAAATCCGAACACAATTGTATGTTGTTTAAATCCCATTAAAGAATTGCCAACAATTTGCCCTTCGCTCCAGGAGTTATGGAATCCTTTTACCAGGAAGTTATCGGTGCCTACAAACACCGGTATGAAAGCCGACTTGTCTCTATTAGTTTCCACCACCACTTCTGCATAGGCATCAATATGCAGTTTGCGATTCGCAATATTGTGTTCATAAGTAACGACCGAACGCGGAGTCAATGTCAAAAGCGGGGCATCTAAATTAACAATTTTATTAATTACGCCATTTATTTTAGATGGGTTCAGTAGGCTTCTTAAAACGAAAAAATATGCCAGGCAGGCCAATATTGAAAACATGCTGATTACCATAAGTAATCCAGATGTGTATTTGACGATCCAACTACTTGATTTAGCAAACCATGTGCTGGTTTTCGGAGCGCTACTGACAGCAAGGGCACCATCCTCTTGGCTGAAATAATCCCGGAAGGCGTTTGGATCTTGATAGCTGCTTAAATTTGATTCTTGCGCCTGAAAGTCGCCAAACATATCCTTTTGTATATTTTTTTGGTTAGATGCAGTCGTCTTCGTAGCACCCAAGATATCGCCTGATGACAACTTGGAAAAGGATGCACCACCCCAAATTGACAACATCAAAGCTATTGATATGAACATCCCAAAATAGAAAGTTGCCCGGGTTCTATAGTGAACGTTATAAGCAGAGATCACCGTCTCTTCGTTCACCCTTAATGGCGCCAATTCGTTCAAATGTTCTCCGCCTGGGAGCCTGTCATCTATCATGATTGGGTTACGTATATCTGGCCGAATTCTTTGATAGAGCGTAGGAAAGTTCTCTAATGGCCAACGCATCAGGGCCGCCTGCAAGGTATCACCTCGCAACATTGGATCAGGATTATTTTGAAACATCCGAAAATTCTTTTCAGCCATCGCCAATCCAAATTTGTCGTCACTGTCGATATCGAGAATCTTACGCACTCGAGATTGGAACCATTTTTCAAAAACCTTCATTAAGCGCCCAACCAAAAAGGTCGTACCAAAAAGTACACTAGCTGGGATCATGAGGAAGACCAGTGTGTTTTCGCCTGGAAGTGCTTGAGCGATCATACCCAGGGACCAAACTGCTGTAACCGTAATGCCGTAGCCGAAACGAGCCTTAGTTAGGGTTTTATCTTTTTTGTGAGTCACCGCAAAAATGGCAGTTGAAAGCGTAGCCAGTGCAAAGTACGAAAGTGCACTTGGTGACGCAAATGCAGTTGTAATCAGCGTAATTGTAAGCATTACGGCTAGTACGATTCCTGCCAGGTATGCTACCGTTTTGAGCAGGAATCGTACTGTTGGGTTGTTAAGTATTTCCATTTCATTTCTCCAAAATTGGGGTACCAAACGCTGCGCTAACAGCACGTGGAATCATCTTTTCATTGACGTCACAAGTGACATACGATCGAGGTGCCTTAACGATTAAGGGCATACCGAGCAGTTCTGATGCCGCAAAATTACACACCTCTGGTTTCCCGTTCTTCATGTGAACAACGCCCAGCCAAATCGAATCCTCATACATCCTTGGTTTCTGAACTGTAATGGCAACGAACATGATTTTTTCGCTGCCAACTGACACCACTTTGTAAGTTGGGGCTTCTGGAAATGGTTGCCCCGGCAATGGCATTTGAACCCATCCCTCCGGCGTCTTATTTTTAAGGACTTCTTTGTACGCTTGGACGACACCATCGTCGGCGCCAGGACTGTCTGGTTTCAGAACATCGGCGATGTCAACATTGATGGCCTTACGATCGGCCAAGCCTGCACCGGCAATCAATTTTCTGAGCTGGCCATATGGGACGGTCGATTGCACAGCAGCCTTGATGGAATTCGCCTCAAAGACTTTCTTTGAGGCCCAATTTTGGATGACGGCAGAAATGATTCCAACTGAGAACAAAAGCAATGCAGAAATCAAAATAATGATGAATATTCTGGATTTTGTTTTCTCTGGAAGATATGTGGTTCCCCGAGCTTTGAGCTCATTAAGTTGAGCGCATTGTGAGGGGCCATCCCGATGATCGGATCCCAAAATTCGTTGATAGTCGTAATCGACTACTTCGTCATCAAGTTGTTCGATTCGGCTGGCATCATGTGAAATTGTATTGCGCATTTAAAGTTCCATTTCTCAGGTAAGCTTAATTTATATCAGATACACATTAAGCATAATGCCGATTCATTCAAATAGCAAATGTTTTTAAAAAGAATTATTAAGTATCGATTCCAGTGAGATAGATTGCGATTTTCGATAAACATTAACTGCTTAAAATTTATCAATAATCAAAAATCCAGTAAAATATTGGAATTGATTTTAGAGGCCTAAAATGACCAAAGAGATAGAAAATAGTAGTGGCGAAGAAAAAGAAAAGAAAACGCGCAAGAAACGACAAGTCCCACTTGGCCTAATAGTTACAAGAGCGCCGACAGAAGTGGTAGCTCGTATTAACGAACTTTCGCACATGACGGCATTGGGGTTCGGCAAATCCGTCAACTTCTATACATCTATCTTTCGAGAGTTTGCTAGCATCAAGTTGTGGACCCAACCAGAAGTGCAGGGAAATTGGGAATGGTTAAAGCCACAAGCATCGGAACAGAATTTAATCGATAACATTCCAGGATCTGGTATCAAAACTGGCTGGGTCCAGCTTAACGTGCGCATGCCTATAGACCTTATTGCATCGGTTAAAGAACAAGTGGAGCGACTTCAAGCACAGGGCCACAATGTGAATCTCAGTATGTACGCCTATAGCGTTGTCTACTGGGGTTGCTTCCTTCGTTATAAAAATTCTGAGACCTAAACAATGCAACTCCAAGAAATTAATCTCGATCGCATAGTTAGCGACCCAAAGAATCCTCGCACAGAGCTCTCAAATCTCGATTCTTTAGAAGCCTCGATACGCAGTTTGCGTGAACAGAAACTAGGCGTGTACAAGTCCGGAATAATGCAGCCAATCCTTGTTCGAGAATTCGCTGATGGCTTCATGATCATAGCCGGCCACCGGAGGGTAGCGGCATCAAGACAAGCTGGACTGACATCCATCCCGGCTTTTATTGCTTCCGAAAATTCGGGTGTAGAAAATTCTAAATATGTGCTCGCTCAACAAATCATTGAAAACTCTCAACGAGAGGGGGTCAATCCTTTGGATACGGCACGTGCGATCTCTCGATTCGTCGAAGAATTCAAAATGCAGCGACAAGAGGTAGCGAAACTACTTGGAATGTCGAATTCAAGCATCACTGGCTATCTAAATCAGCTGGATTCCGATTTGGTCCCTTATCTACCTATGCTCGGTGGACACAGAACACTTCTTGCTGAGGTCAAGAATGGGGCATTCACTTTCGACGACAAAGAATTAATGAAACAGGCGTTCGAGTCCAGTGGAACTGCGTATTCTTTAAACGAGATGCGCCGTCTCCAGCAATGGTGCAAGGAAAACAAAAACGTTGAGAAGCTGACCCTTGATCTAATTCCAGCTATTCGCTCTGGCCGCTATGAAAAGAAGGTGAATCCAGCGAAGCTGAGCCCACAACAGCCAGTGCGTCCGATATCGCAAGCAGTTCCGGTTACCATCGTGAACGCTTCGCAAACATCGGACAACGACGCGTATTCAGCAACGGCATTCATGAAAGCAGCAGGACGACTGGATACATCAACAGTCACAGCTGCGCCCACCAAAACGTTTGTTGAGATTCCGGCTACACGCATTTCAACTGATACCGCACATTTGTTACTCACGGCTTTGGGTGATCACAAATACGTTCGCCCTGGAGAGCTCCAGATCCGTCTCCTGGCCGCTTTGCAAAGAGAGCTCACGCCTGCTCAGTTGAGTGCACTGAAAGCAGAAGCGGACATGCTTGCAACGATTCATGAATCACAAGTTGGAGGCTCGGAAAAGAAGAAACGGAAGTCGCCTGAAATTCTTTAGTTTTCAATTTTATAGTCTGCCCGAATCTTAAAGCCCTCTTGTTTTCCCGCAGATGGGAACGGGCTCAAGGTTGAAAACAACTTGTTTCTATCGATAGTACCCGATTTGATATCCGTCAATATGGCATCCATTTCAGACTGGCTGATATCAATCATTTCGGTGCATTTGGTTCCCTTTAATGCTAACGACATATTGATTTCCTTATTTACATTTATGATTAACTGATATCTAATATATAGAGGATATCCGAAGCAAATGAAAATGCAAAAAATCCGGAAGAATATTTTTGTTAAAAAATATTTGATATCGGACGTGGAGCAAGTTATTTAAGTAAACGAATAACAGCAAGAAGAACATGCCACCATGTCATGGTTTGCAATCAAAGAATTTTAAAAAGAGGAAATGGGTTAATGAGTAACTCTTCTGGCTTGTTGGTAAAATTGCTTGACTACGTTGTCGAGCAGTCCAAGGGAACTGATCTATCTGCATTCAAACTTACTGGTTCAAAAGACTTTCTTCGCTTTAAGCCTGCTTTGGCAGGACTTCCAGGTGTCAATTTTGACCAAAAAGTGGAAGGTGACCACATTTGGTTACGCGTTGACCGGCTGCAGGCGACACCACCACCCCAATTCCAAAATAAGCTAACCCAGCGATTCCTCATCATCTCTGATAACCCGTCTGGTTCAGCGCCATCCGTCAACTTGACGGCACTAAATCACAGTATTGCACTAGACATTGAAGCCTTACCAAAATCAGAAGGAGAAATTGCAGCACAAGCTCGGCGCAAGTTAGTGGACGCATCACTGGCTGAATACTCGCCTCTTTGGGACGCTTGGGCTGAAGGAGAGAAACCGCGACGCGTCGCAATCAGTTTGTACGGTGACTTGTTTTCACTTAAGCATCAACTGGAATCAGAAGAAACTGCTAAGCCTTACGAACTTGTTTGGGGAGTCGGAATTACGTCATGGAGATTGAACTGCGAAGACGGTGCCAGCCGTAAAACTGTTGACTATCAATATCCATTGATTACCCAGTCAATGGAGATAGCAATAGAAGATCAATCCATGGCCATTCTTTTACGTCCGCGGGCTGTAGAACCTCGTATGGAGTTCGACGCATTCGCAGCATGTCAGGTATTAAGTGCGGCCGAAGTTGAGAACTCTTGCAAGCAAATTCTTGCCAGAACCCCGGACCGTCCAGTTTCGCCGTTTGATTCAGGTAGCTATGAGCACATCCTCAAATTGGCAGCTGGGAATCTTCACGAGCGTGGGCAGTATATTGACGGTCAGGATAAGCCGCCAGTAGTCTCTGATGATCCTGTAGTGACTGATGCCTGGGTAATCATCGCGCGCCCGCGTTCAAACAACTACTTGGTTGAAGACATTGAGAGACTCAAAAATCAAATAAATAGCGGTGTTGAAATCCCGAGCGGCTCACTTGCTTTCGTTACGCCTCCCTCAGAAGAATCTATTGATTTCGAGCCAATTGCATTTCGCGGACTATCAGGAGGTGGAAGCTCAAGTGGAGGAGGAAAACCTCAGGAGCTCTACTTTCCACTGCCTTACAACCATGAGCAGGTAACCATCGTAGAACAGTTGGAGCGCTCCAACGGCATCACAGTACAAGGCCCACCAGGCACTGGGAAAACACACACCATTGCCAACATCGTCTGTCACTATTTGGCAACGGGACGAAAAGTTCTCGTCACGTCCAAAGGAGAGCAGGCACTTGAGGTACTGCAGTCTAAAATTCCTGAAGAGGTTAGGCCTCTGACCGTTGCATTGATTTCTGGTGACCGTGAAGGGATGCGTCAGTTTCAATCTTCTATTGAAGCTATTATCCATAATGTTTCGCAACTCAATGCAGATGTTACTCGCACTGAAATTCAACGTCTGTTGAGCGCTATTGATCGTGCACATTCAGAACTGGCAGCTATTGATAAGCGAGTTGATGATATTGCCTATACCCAGTTAGCAGATGTTGTGGTTGACGATGTCACTATGCGTGCACAAAAAATGGCCGACCTTGTCATCAATGGAACGACCCGCCATAGTTGGTTTGACGATGTACTTTCTTTGGAGCCCGACAATGCACCTCCGGTCACCGCTGCTGTGGTTGCTCAGGGTCGTGAAGCTCGCCGTCGCCTTGGTGCTGATCTGCCTTATGTGGATTCAAGAATTCCATCAAGCGCAGCATTGATACCTGCCGCAGAGATTGAGAAATTACACAATGTCTTAGTGAGCATGCGGGAAATTGAAGAAAATGAAGCCAATGGCGACCTTTTATCCCTCGTAACTACCACTCCAGACGTTTTGCAAGCGGCTCGCGAGCTCCTGGCTGCGATTGAGGTTGCAGCTACCTTGACCCATGAACTCGAACAGATCGGAGATACTTGGCCATTTGAACTGCGCAAGAAGTGCAGGCAAAGTGATTATGCCAGTGAGCGTAAGGCATTAGAGGCTCTTTTCGACGAAATCCAAGCCCTTATCAATGCCCGTGCGGAATTTCTCATTCGTCCGGTTGAAGTTTCTGATGCAGCAATCTCTTTCTCAAAATTCAGAGATGCGTTGGTCAGAGGTAGCGAAACCGGAAAACCGTTTGGAATGTTTTCTCTCGGTGGTAGCGACGTTAAGGATCAGATCAATGGCATAAAAATAGCTGGGTTGACTCCAGCGAGCGCTGACGACTGGAAACACGTCCTAGCATATGCAAATCTGCATGACCGGGTTACATCATTCAGCTCGCGCTGGAACCAGTTCGCCCAATTACTTTCCATCCCGGTTATTAGTGGTGGTGTTCAGTCATTACGAAATATCGAACAAATCACAACAGCGGCACGGAAGGCACATCTCCTTGCAACGAATCACGATGCACATCTGCCCATTATTGCTGAGCGTGTTTTTGCTAAGCCGCCAATATCTCAACTGCAAGGAACTTCAGAAGATCTACTAAAAGTTAAAGAGCACCTTCGTGCTCATTTAACGAGAGCAGACTTGGCTAAGGCAGCCACTATGCTTGCGACCCTTCAAGAAAAGCTGGTCGGCACATCAGGTGACGTATCTGATGCGCTAAGAACATTTGTGGAGAATGATTTAGGAAACACTCAGTTCCCTGCTGAACGTGTTGTCGCCCGATATGCAGCGTTGGTGTCAGAAGTATGTCGTATTGAATCACTGGCTAACGACATCGACGTGATTAAATTTCTTTCTAAAACGTTTGATGGTGCAGGGGCACAGAAACTTGCTGCCCGCGTTTCCCATATCTGTGTTGGCGCTTCTGGTGAAGACACCGTTCTGCCAATTTCATGGCGAGATGCATGGAACTGGGCGCGAGTGAAATCGCATCTAGAGAAAATTGAGGCGCGCGATGAACTGTTAACTTTAGCCGCGCGGCGTCGATATCTCGAAAATGGACTGGCTAAGCTTTACGAAAACATGGTGTCCAAGTCTGCTTGGCTGGCAACCAAAACCGGTGCGTCTCCAAAGGTGCTGTCTGCGCTGGAAACCTACAAGACGGCGATTCGAAGAATTGGACAGGGTACCGGACCCAATGCAACACGCCACCGACGAGATGCCCAAAGAGCGATGCAAGATGCGCAAGGGGCTGTACCTTGCTGGATCATGAGTCACAATAAAGTTTCGGAAACTCTTCCCGCCACTCTTGGGAGTTTCGACTTGGTGGTTGTAGACGAAGCTAGTCAGTCTGACTTATGGTCGCTGCCGGCCGTGTTGCGCGGTAAGAAAATTTTAGTGGTGGGCGACGATAAGCAAGTATCTCCAGACGGCGGATTTATTTCAGCGACTCATATTCAAACACTGAAAAATCGCTTTCTGGCTGATCAGCCGTATGCGCCGATGTTAACCCCTGAAAAATCACTTTACGACATTGCATCCACAGTATTTGCCGCTCACAAGGTCATGCTGCGTGAACACTTTCGCTGCGTGCCTGCGATCATTGCGTATAGCAACAGCTTCTATGACAATTTTATGCAACCACTGCGGATTCCAAAAGAATCAGAACGCATTGACCCTCCTTTAGTCGATATCTACGTGCCATCCGGTTACCGGGACAAAAAGGATATCAATAAACCTGAGGCGGAAGCGATCGCTGCTGAAATCAATGCAATTCTAAGTGACAAGAAATTTGCCAATCGTACTTTAGGTGTCGTGTCGCTGCTTGGACCAGACCAGGCTAAATACATTGACACTTTAGTGCGTGAACGCTGCGATGCTGCTGAATTAATGCGACGCAAATTCGAGTGCGGAGATGCCCGCGTTTTCCAAGGAAGCGAACGAGACATCATGTTCCTTTCTATGGTCGTTGACCCCAAGACTTGCAGGGCACTCTCCGGAAACATGTTTGAGCAGCGCTTCAACGTAGCAGGTAGTCGAGCTCGTGACCGTATGTATCTTGTTCGTTCTGTGAAGATGTCTGACTTGTCGCAATTGGATTTACGCGCCGGTTTGTTATCTCACTTCAGTAAGCCTCTTGAAAGTAGTTCAGTTGATAGTCAAAACTTAATTGACCTTTGCGAATCTGGGTTCGAAAAACAAGTTTACACTGAGCTCGTCGATAAGGGGTATCGAGTCATACCTCAAGTGAAGGCAGGATCTTTCCGCATCGACATGGTAGTGGAAGGAGAGAACGACGCTCGCCTCGCTATCGAATGTGACGGAGACGATTTTCACGGACCTGACCGCTGGGCTGCTGATATGAATCGTCAGAGGGTGTTAGAGCGAGCCGGCTGGACTTTCTGGCGTTGTTTTGCATCCACGTGGTCAATGCGCAAGGATGAAGTCTTGGAAGAGCTTTTTAGACGACTGGCTTCAATGGGTATTGAACCACTTGGCACTCTCGAAATGATTCCATCCTTGGTTGAATACAGAGAATGGAAACCTGTAAGCGTTGACGAGTCGGTAACTCAAGACATTCTTGAAGACATACTCGAAACGACAATTTCTGAAGTAAATCGATTGGGACAGACCAGAGATATCTTTGAGACTTCAACCGTCAATACGTCAGCGAATGCTGAAGCCGCTCTTCGTGACGAAAGTGGCCGTTTGAACTTGAGCGCAATTAAGGATTTTGCAAATACCCATCGATTAGCTATTGAAGATAAACGGGAAAAAGATGGATATCTGTGGGTCAGTGGTGGAGCTCCATTTGTGCGCAAGACTGTTTATGCAGGAAAACTAGAAGATGCAGGTTTTAAATGGTCGGATATCGGGAAGAGTTGGTACGCAATGTAGTCTATATAAACATGAAAACATCGCGTAAAAATTCTGATGTGGGAGTTCCTTTTGGGCTTTCACGCTCGACCGGAAAACTCTACGAACCACGTGCGGTTCCATTAGGAAAGATCTGTGATTGTATTTGCCCGGCATGCAAAGAACCTCTCTATTCCAAGCATTGTCACGGTGAGAAAGTTACTCCGCACTTTATGCATGCTGCTGGCGCAAACTGCAAACATGGATACGAAACAGCTATTCATTTAGCAGCGAAACAGCTAATTGAAGAACGTAAAATTCTTGCATTACCTTCACTGTTTGCACATGTCCAGTTTGGCAGTTCGCTTTATGACCGGATTGTTCGATCAACGTCCATAGTCTCCGAGGGCGTACGCAATCTTAATAATGTCACCTTAGAAAAATCCATCGGTGATTTTCGTCCGGATCTTATAGTTACTATTGCAGACATCGGGGAGGTCTTGGTTGAGATCGCAGTCACTCACCTAGTTACTTCGAGTAAATTGGAAAAAATAGTTCGCAGGCAATTACCCGTTTTGGAAATTGATCTCTCTAAGATGCGCAACATCACATTCAATGAACTAGAAAATGCACTGTTCGTTGACATATCAAATAGCTCTTGGATTTTCCATCCTTCGGTTGCTGGTGAACAGGAAAAACTGAGAGAATTGCTGTTGCCACTAATTGAAGAAGCAAAACAAGAATCCAGTCGACAAAAAATAATCGAAGATAAGAAAAAACGCGAAAAGAGAATCGCAGATCAACAACGTTTCGCAGCTGAATATTTTCCGGGGAAGTGGAATCAAACCATTCCTGGTTATGAGTCGTCTCAACGCGCAGCTACGTTTAAAAATAGGAGCGATGACGGAAAACTTCTCGCGGTAACTAAATGGCTAAAAATTCAATCAATACCTGAATCCGTTAAAATCCACATTCCAGGAGTTATTTGTTTTGGATGTGTTGACCAAAATATCTGGCAACTGGCTTTATTTAGCGGCCTCATCCATCGACAGATTAATGTCGGCATGAAGACAATTTCAGTTGACTCTGCGCTGAACTGGCTCAGACAACGTTTTAACTTTGATGCAAAATCATCCGAAAACGAACGTATGGCGGTTCAAATTTATCTGGATGGATTACTTGAACGAGGTGCACTAGTAAGAGCTAATGTCGATTTTTTTAACATTGCAGTCCTCAGCTTGGAATCGTTTGAGTTATTACATAAATTTAAGTTAGGCCACATCTCGTTAAATGCCGATTTGCAATGGGTTGACGAATCATCGTGGCCAGAAAAAAGTGTATCGATACTTCTTGCAGTTCCTCATTCTTTGAACGCAACAAGAGAATGGGAGCTTCTCAGTAATTTACGCCCAAGTTGTAATGAACGCACTCCAAAAGAAACCTGTTCATGGTTCGAACGAATAAGTGGGAACGCCATTAGTGAAAATGCCGTTGCCAGCTATTTAATTGGCGCAGGTTTTCTTATAGAGAAACTTGCTAATTAATCCGCATTGACTCTTCGTTTTCTGGCATCCAGAATATATTTCTGATGCGCTGCAATCCAATCGCTTGCAATTGCATCCTGTGCTTCTTTTAGCGAAATCGTGCCAACACAAACGAGTCTCTTTAGTCGATTTTCAAGAACATCTTTCTCATGCGCGCCATCTGGGCTATCCCATGGCTGTGGCCAAAGATTTCTCTCGTCAGTCGGATGCCCACCTAATTCAAGCGAGATTAAGTGATCCTCTTCGAAATATGAAGCGCCTAAGTCACTGTGATAAACACCATCACCACGAAGTTGCTTAATTTTCAATTTTGTAGTGTAGCTAGCCGGTGGTCGAATGGTTTTGGTCCATCCCGGGACGCAGATAGTTTCATTGATGTTTTGCTGTGTGACATCGAGATTGATAGCGCCAGGTGTTAGGTTTGGATCTGGGAGAGAACCTGCGGAACAAAAGATGGGAATTACTACTGTTAAGAAAACTAGAATTTTATTCATTTGTGGATTTGAGTAATCTGGATTCCAAACCCGTGGAATTCGACGGATTTAAAATAGGCTAATATTTTTAGGTAATTCAATCTTCTTTTTAGGCGCAATTAACGCAGCCGACGCGACCATTAATTCTGCCGGATACAACGTCAAAAAAGACCTCGCACGCTCTGTATCCTTACATCCCAGCCAGTCATCATAAGCATCCGCAGTCAAGATAACCAAGGATCGTTTCTCGTCACCAGGCTTGTGAAAGCGTCGCATTAAGGGATGCTCATCAGAGTTGATTGTTATCTGTGTAAACGAATAACTTTCTCTGCCTTCTGGTTCTTCCCATCGTTTATATAAGCCGGCAACGGCGAAATCGGAACCATCTTTCATTCCAATTCTCCAGCGCTCAGCATGTCCACTTTCGTAATTTGGTTCATAGAAATTCTGCATCGGCACCAGACATAGATTCCCTTCGCGCCATTGCTTAGAGTAGCTGCGCAGCTGACCAATTGTTTCGGCGCGCGCATTCATTGTCGAGAACCTTTTTACTCCTGGCGGTATCTTTGATTTTGGGATCATGCTATAGGCAGCCAGCAACGCTTCTCGTTTTCCGTTGTCTCCATGACGAATAATTGGAGCAGGGTAGTCTTGCCAGCATTCAGATTTCCACTCTGCGGCGGGATCAATTGAAACAGAGAACTTTTCAGCGAGAAGTTCTTTTCGAGTGGGAGTGTAGTTAACGCACATAATAGTTAGGAATCATTGAGGTGTTTCAAAATAATAGGCCTTAATATATTCAATGATCACACTAATTTTCGTCGCCACTGTTGTGTGATATGCAGGGTGGGCCTCGATAAAAATCCCTGCCAAAAGAGGGTTGAATTTAATACTCATTGCATAATTTCCAGGAACACCAAAATCACCCAAATCAAATACGGCACCACCGCTTATACCTTTAAGTGAAATCGAATTAATAATATTCCCTTCAAAGTCTTTCGATCTTTTTCGATGATATCCAACAAAAATATGATGCTCCCCTTCGATTTTAAGCTGTTTGCAAAGTTCAGCGCTATATTCGAATGTAGAAAAATAATGCCACCTAGATGAGATCACAGCATAATTTTCATTATCTACCGAATCATTTTTTTTGTTTGGATACCCCATAATCGCATAGAGGCGCCCTTCATGAGTTGAACGGTTCGGAGCAATGTCGTTCTGTGCAATATAATGAACATTGCCCAAACCTTGAATGTCAGCATCTGATAATTGCAGCACCGCAAAGTCGAATGCATCCTTTGAACGTACACCGTCGATCAGCGGAGTAACAATATATGTGCCTGTTATCTCAAGCAAAATATCTGCTCCACCGACATAAATTCTTGTGTCCTCACTTTTATTGACATCAATTATATGTGCGGCAGTGATAAGGAAATGTTTTCCCTCAAAAGCTAGTAGGACACATGACCCTTCATGAACTGGAGTACCTTTTTTTGTTGCGCAATAAATTGGCCTGATCGCCTCTTTATACTTCTCTATAGCGATCTCTGATGATTTCTGTCCTAGCTCAATTGCAAATTGGGCGGCAGTTTTTATGATTGACATCAAATTTTCCTTTTAAATTTTTTCATTGGTATTTGTTCTTGAGGTCTCATTTATCGTGTGTGATAAACAAAATCATACACACACCGGGATCTCGTCCCAATTAGTCGTGTATTCAGGCGACTTCTTTTCTTGTCGCATCTTCCATGATTGTCTGGAACCATCCTGGCTCAACTTAATGGTGCCTTTCCCATATCGCGCATTCATTTTGTCGAGCACCTTCATGATCTCAGTGTCCTCCGGCACCGACGCAAATAGATCACCTTGATATGTAGACGCATCGCAGATCTCACTCAGGATCACTCCCGCTTTCTTGTACAGGTAACCTGGCCGGAAAATTGACTCCAATCCAGCTAGAGCCCATTTTTGGAGCGTCATACTGTTCGCCGTGGGCATCACAAGAGGTATCGTGACACTTGGGCAGTACTGCGGCCGTTCGGTCCTGAAGCGATCCGTTTGAATGAAGACTTGCATCATGCCGGCAATTGAATGTTGATCGCGGAGCTTCTTGGCCGCGTTACTCACAAAGTGAGCCAGGGCATCTTGGACATCCTCAATGGTTCCAACAGATTTACCAAAGGATCGACTATTAATAATCTGCTTTTTTGCCGATGCCATTTCTTCAAGTTCAATGCATGCTTCTCCACGCAGTTCTCGGATCGTTTTTTCCATGACGACACCAAACTTTTTGCGCATGCTGGCGATGTCGGCATCCCGTAATTGCAATACGGTGTCAATGCCAAATTCACTTAAAGAGGCCGTCAATTTGCGACCTACTCCCCAGACCTCTTCAGTCGGAATATTCGTCAGAACACTATTAACTTGACCTGGAGAGAGCAGGTTGATGTTAAAGACACCGTTGGATTTTGGGTGACGCTTCGCTACAAAGTTTGAAAGCTTCGCCAATGTCTTCGAAGGGCCAATGCCAACACATACGGGAATACCGGTGTCACGAACAACGCGTTCGTACATTGCCCTTGCTCGTTCTCGTATGTCTGAGAATCCAGTCAGGTCAAGGAAGCTTTCATCAATGCTGTAGATCTCTTGAATGGGCGAATATTCAGAAAGGATCGACATGACACGATTACTCATGTCTGCGTACAGCACGTAGTTCGATGAAAATACTTCGATGCCATGATCTTTCACCAGATCGCGAATTTTGAAGACTGGAACCCCCATTTTCACGCCAATGGCCTTGGCCTCATTGCTTCTCGACACGGCGCATCCATCATTGTTGCTTAAAATTATTACAGGACGAGTCAAGAGGTCAGGCCTGAACACTCGTTCGCAGCTGACATAGAAATTATTACAGTCAATCAGCCCAATGCTGCGCGGTTGCTCTTGCATGATGCCGCCTACACATTGAGCAGTCGGTGCAAATTAAATGTCACCACACCCCAGATACGCAACTCCTGGCCGTCTTTCAATGCGATCGGCGGGAAAGCAGAATTCTCGGCCAGAAGTTTAACGGTCTGGCCACGTTTATGGCTAATTGTGCCCATCCCCTCGAAAAGGTAAAAGTTTCTTGATGGCAGCAAATTTAGGCCAGCGACCCCTCATCATCCTCGTCCAATGCGGTTTTCCAATATCCAGGTTCTGCATATCGGGCTGCCAATGCGTCCAAGTCAGGTATCGGCGTTTCTGCCGTAAAATCAAATTTTCCAATCATGTTCACGTGACGCCAAGCGACTGGCGATACGCCTCGTAAAACATT
>JAUSDP010000090.1 GCA_030650605.1 bacterium | reverse complement strand
GGATAGCAACCTTTTGAATAAAAAGGTTGCTGCCAAAGAAATCTTTGGCTCGAACCTCCTCCTCCAGAATAAATCAGTGCGCGCCTGCGCGCCGAATTTTGAGAATTCGCTTGCGAATTCAGGTATAACAGCGTGGGCGACACTTTGTGTCGCCCACTCCTTTGTTAATTCCAAACCCGAAAGTTTCATAAGGGAGCCGAAGGCCGGGATCGAACCGGCGACCTGCGGTTTACGATACCGCTGCTCTACCAACTGAGCTACTTCGGCTTATTACTCTCTATTGTATTTATCCTCTATCCGCACAAGATCTTCCTCATCAAATTGTCCCGTGGATATTTCTAGAACAACTACATCGTCAACTGGAGCATAAATACGATGGTTGATATGTGGTTCTATCGTAAATTCATCACCTTCTTTTGAGTGTTCTGTTTTGTCGCCCATTATTATTTCTGGATTTCCTTTGAGGATTTTCCAAAACTCCGTACGATGAGTATGGTACTGCAAACTAAATTCCTCCCCTTTATCAATATATAGGAGCTTCACGGTAGATAGTTCATTGTTTGTAAAACGAGTAAAGGAACCCCAAGGTCTTTTGACAATAAGATGATTCACAAGTTAATGCTAACATGGCCATCTACTTGGAGCCAAGACCGGGGATCGAACCCGGGACCTCATCCTTACCATGGATGTGCTCTACCAACTGAGCTATCTTGGCCAGACTCCGCCAATTACGACTGGCGAAGCAAATAAACGGCCTTAATTCTATAGAAGATTACTCTGATTTACCACTTTTCAACAAAAAGAAAAGTGCAAGAGGCGCGCCCCAATTAGCAAAACGTTCTATGAAATCCCAAATTGGCTGGCCGACAATTGGGCGTACCAATGCGGTCCAGAAACCCCAAAAGATGGCCCATAAAAGTATGGGCTTGATGGGTTTGACTAGCACTACAAGCGCCACAATAACATCCATTATTCCCACCAACATAAGCAGTGTAGTCGCTGTGCTTATATCGCTAACTCCAAACTTAGCGAACCAACCAATCCAGTCCGCTTTACCTTGCAATGCAAGAACACCGTGACCAAGAAATTCTCCTGCAACTCCGATACGAAGCGCCCAAATAGCCTTGTTTGTATTTGTCACAATAATTTTTAAATACTAATAATACTCTTATATTATAGCATCAGAAATTGATATGTTCCTGAAATTTGTACGAAAGGTACCCCAACACACCAAGTTGAAGCATCGGGGTAAGACCAACTTTTAGTATTGGTACAATTGGCATGAGAGAGTTATAAGCCCAGCGACCTGTACTTAATCCATACCATTCATTAAAAATGGCAACGACTATTCCGATCACAATAATCAACCAACTTTTATCTTTTAGTGACGATATAAATATAAATGGTAAAACTACAGTCGTAATCAGTATTGCATCAAAAAGTGACGCTCTTATCAAGATAAATTCTGTAATTTTCCCACCCATATAATTATTATACAGAAACGAGTGTAAATTTTCCCAAAATATATTCAAAACAAAAGCCGATATAAAAACTGTAACTAGCCTTTTCATACCAAAATTTTATTGAGTTACTTCGTTTGTGATGCTTATTTCCTTTTACGAGAGTAGAACCCCACCATCCACCACAATCTGTGAACCAGTCATATAGCTTGAAAGGTCAGAAGCAAGGAATAGAGCCGTTTTGCCGATCTCATCTGGTTCACCCATACGCTTCATCGGGATTTTCTCCAGGAATTTTTTTAGTATCGCTTCCATCTCAGGAGTGACCGGCTTGCCTGCTCCAGTACCTGGAGTAGCAATACCACCCGGAGCAATGGCATTCACTTGTATATTATGCGGAGCAAGCTCTAGTGCGGTATTTTTGGTAAATCCCCATAATCCATGCTTCGACGCATCATAAACCGCAAGTCCGACTGAAGAAGGATGCAGGGCGTCGATTGAGGTGATATTAATGATTTTCCCGCCCTTACCCTTATTTATCATTACCTCTGCCACAGCTTTAGTAAAAAGAAAAACACTTTTGAGATTGACGTTTAAAATTTTTTCAAAATCGGAAGAGGTCATTTGTATGACTGAAATAATCGGATAAATGCCGGCATTGTTGACCAAAATATCTATACTACCAAAAGTCTTTACTACCAGATCTACTGCTGATTGCACATCTTTCTCATTTGAGACATCTACTTTCACAAACATCGATTGCCATTCATTATTATTTAACTCTTGTGCAGCTTTTCGCCCAGCATCTTCATTGATATCAGCAACTACCACATTAGCTCCAGCTTCAGCAAGTCTATATGCGATACCAAAACCTATGCCTAGCGCCCCACCTGTAACGATAGCAGTCTTACCTTTCAAATCAATAAGTTTTTGTAATGATGTTAGCTTCATAATGTTTATTTTTTCATTTCCCCTTACTCTTTCTCCAGTATATCAAATTAGAACTGAATCATTTTAAAGACACAAAGTGTAATTGCCCAATATAGGATGTGCGGGCCACCGCCACGGCGGGGCAAGTTAGTTTACCCTGATTTATGGTGAGTGTAATCGAACCAGTTTATCGAAGAGTGGACGCCTGCCCGTCCGAAGCATTTTGCGAAGGAGGGATGTTAGAACTAGAATTAGCAATACTTCCTTGGTTGATCTGCGCGATTTCCTCAGCACTAGCGGGGGTCTTTTTAGCAAAAACTGTTAGCTCTTTTTGCTTTTTAAGCTCTCCTTCAAGTTTCTCATTCACTTTTTTTAGCCTTTTATATCTAAAATAATTCTTAACACTTTCCGGTAGAACTATAAGTAGAGAGATTAAAGTGCCCATTACGATAGCTAATAACAATATGAGTGCTAGCGAACCTTCGAACTGCCATGTGAAAAAAGTGAGGGTTACCACCGTAACATTCTGTAACGCAAAAATCACAGAGACTGCACCAAGGGCGATACCGATAATAAGTGAAAATATCATATGTAGATTGAATTAGCTTACATTAATACTACCACTTCCCGTTAAAAGATGAAACTTTGGCGCGGGCTAGTGGATCAAAGATACTGGGCATGGCGAATGTACGATGTTAGAACTGGGATTATGACTGTTTAAAGTATTTATCTAAAATATCAAAATAGCTGGTGACATCATCGACTGTCTTATAGTTATCTTTATTTACCCACCTAAATTTATTATGTTCATCACTTAAACTAACATCACCAGATATATATTTGCAGTTAAAACCAACTAGATAAACTTTCTTACCCGCATACTTATGGTGAGCTGGAAAAGCGTTGTGCCAAGTAATAAACGGCTTACCAACTTCTATTTCTAAATTAACTTCTTCTCGAACCTCTCTCTTTAGAGATTCTACTAAATTTTCTTCACCTTCTTGGATTTTCCCGCCTGGAAAATCTAATCCTTCTCCATTAGCATCAGTTAACACTAGAACTTCCCCGCCTCTTTCAATAAACGCTTTCTGTCCAACCCAGTATATTTGGTCCACTTTCATACCAAAAGTATATCAGCCTTAGACTAGACTTCATACATACGTTATCAGTTCACGACCGTGAGTTATTAACGTATATCAAAGACTCCGTGCGCGGAGTGGTGGGCGATGTTAGAACTGGGATTACTTTCTATCATCAATAAAATATTCATAATAAACAACGACTACAGCTGGGTACCACATGAACCAAAAGAAAACTTCTTCAAAAGGAAATGTACCCCTAGTAGGTTTACTGACCCTAAGTATTGGTGAGTTGCTGGAAAGGTCCAGTTGCCATTGTGGAGACCTATGTATTCAGAGACTAACCACACAAAAAAGAAAAAGACCGCCAGCGGGGCAAATTTCTTTATAATCTTGGGATTAAAGAAAGCGAATAAAACAGGGAAAACAATAGCGGCTAATCCCGCCTTAAGATAGAAATAGGAAATGTCCAATACAATTGGGTTGAATGTATGCAAAGAGAAAACTATAAAAATTACTAGGAGCAGAAAGAGAAATATTTTTGAATGACTCTTTGATAGTCTCGCATGTCTTTCATCATCAAGAAAATGCTCATAAAAAACGATAACGAAAAGGGTCATAAATACATAAGCCAAGACATTCTCAACAAGCCAACCATCTATAAGAATATTTGGGAACATAGGCTTCGTAAATATCCAGGCATTATTTAACTTTGCCACGAAGTCAAAAACTCCACCCATTAGTGCTCCGAAAACGCCAACACCCCATAAAATCTTTTTGTAATTTTTCTTTTCCCTAATTATTAGAAAAAGTGATGGGATACCAAGATACAGAAGATAGACAATCGGATTTGAGGGATCAAAATAAAAACTAATTACTGCTCCAATAACAAGGAGTAAGACAGTGACAAGAAAGTCAATTTTCTTTCTTTGCATTTAAAATATTTTACCATGGTTCAACGTCCCATAGACCCGTGAACCACGTAAAAGCATGCATGCTCACGTGGTAAACTTTTGTGGCTTAAGATAGGTAATTACCAAGTTGTCTTTTAAGAAACTTCCGACCCGACCCGCTTTTTAGAAATACTTCTCTACCTTTAGCATCCTGTATATCTAAATACCCCTCACAGTATATGAGTTTCCATCCGTTCTTTTTCTTGGTCGTTTCTGATCCATAGCCAGACTGATGCTCTATCAGTCTCTTTTTGAGATTAGAGGTATAGCCTATATACCAGCTTTTATCTGGACAATCTAAAACGTATACCCAATACATGTACTAATTTTATTCCTGTCGCGTAAAATTCGCTATCGCTCATCACGCGACACACATAAAACAAAACTGCCTAAGGCAGTTTTGTCCGTGTCTTCTTGCGAAGCCACGTGGCAAATTGATTACAATTTGCTTTACGTGGCGCGGCTGATGGGTGCTGACCCCACGGCCTCTCCCGTGACAGGGGAGTGCTCTACCGTTGAGCTACAGCCGCAATAGATTACAAAATAACAGATTTTTGTTACTTAATCAATTTGCCTGCACTGAGCAAGCAAGGCAAGTCGAAGTGTGCCGGTGAATGGAATCGGACCATTGTTTGAGGCTTATGAGTCCTCTGTTCTACCATTGAACTACACCGGCAATAGTTCAGATACTATATTACGAAATCTTGCTTTTCTCAAGAAAAAGGTGTACTATATCAGGGATAGCGGGTTGGAGGAGTAGTATCCCGCTATCAGCGGGACTCATAACCAAACTATATGTGCATACAGCGGGTTGGAGGAGTAGTACCTCGACAGGCTCATAACCTGTAGGCATCCGTGCAAATCGGGTACCCGCAACATTGTTGAAGTTCACTACTTACATATTATTGAGCCATACAACTAAACAATTTTACATTGGATCTACAAATAACTTAGAGCGTCGATTAGCCCAGCACAACGACACCGAAAGAAGAGGTTGGACAAGTAGACGCGGCCCTTGGATGTTAGTTTTTCATAAAGAATTCCCTTCTCGAGGTGAGGCGATGAAATTAGAAAAATACCTAAAATCTTTAAAAAACAAGAAGATTTTGATGAATTATGTAGGAGGAGTAGTACCCCGCTAAAGCGGGGCTCATAACCTGTAGGTCCCGACCTGTCGGGATGCAAATCGGGTACCCGCAACCACGTAAAATACAAAAAACGCCCCACAAGGCGTTTTTTGTATCACGTAGCTACGCCTAAATAACCTGAAATTCTTTAAATACTTTTTCGAAGAGGGCAATAACTCGTCTCGTTTCTCGTTCACTTAATTGGAAATCCGCACCTGAATGCGCAATGGCATTTCTGACTTTATGAGCCTCCCAAGCGTCATCGATGGTCAGAAATTCATTTTTATCAACCGATTTGAGCATCTCTCCAATAGACTCCCCGACGTAACCAGCCGAATGTAAAAGTTCTTCAAGTATGACGTCTGCTTCAATGATAGCTAGTCGCCAATCCGAAGCATTGTCGGAATTCGCATATTTCATAACTTTTTCCCATTTTTTGTTTTTTAGTTCCGTCGTTTTATTGTTGTCAGACATAGAAGTTGTAGAGGAAGGATTATAAATTTTATTTTCCTCAATATTAATCTCTCGAAGTTTTCGAGCATTGTGGACAATCCCAACTAAAGCTAATGTACTCACAAAAACTGCAACGAGCTTCCAGATGGGCCATATACGCTCAAGAAAATAATCCAGTATCTTTTCCCATATAGAACCGATAGTACCTAATCCGAGATTTTCAATATAATTAAGCAGAGCTACAACAACCGCGGCAAGAATAATAAATCCGAAAAATAGAAACGTCATTTGCTCAACGGCCGAACCATTATTACCTCCTGTTTTTGTCGGTGTTTTCTCGTCTGCCATATCTACTATATCTTATTCCCCTAGAAATTCTTTACCAGCGATAAACAAATTATCTTCCCTTCCTAAACCGGCAGTAAGCTCTATACCTAAAGGTAAAATACCATCCAAACCAGAAGGTAAAGAGATGGATGGTAATCCAGCGATATTTGCCGGCACAGTGAAAATGTCAGCCAAATACATGGAAAGTGGGTCAGAGGTTTTTTCTCCAAGTTTAAATGCTGTAGTCGGCGTAGTGGGAGTCAGAATTAAATCAATTTCTCCAAACACCTCATTCAATTCTTTAGAAATTAGTCTCTTCATTTTAAGGGCACTCTCGTAGTATTCATCATAATAACCAGAGGAGAGCACGTAGGTACCGAGGATAATTCTCCTACGTACTTCCTTGCCAAAACCTTCGCCACGAGTCTTGAAATAGTCTTCTATTACGTCTCTACCATCTTTATGCAGACCATATTTTACCCCATCGAAACGCGCTAGATTTGAAGAGGCTTCTGCGGTGACGATAATGTAATACGCTGATAGAGAATAATTGAGATGCGGAAGATCGACATCCTCGACAGTATATCCAAGTGACTCAAATTTATTAAGAGCTTGGCTAAAATTCTCCCGAACTTCTTTACTTACTCCTTCGCTTTCTACAAAAGATCTCGGTATACCAATAGTCCTAGAAAATTTTTTCTGAATTGGATATGTATCTTCACTTATAGTAGTACTGTCTAACTCATCTTTACCCCTCAATACATCGTAAATTATCTCGACATCCTCAACCGTCTTAGCAAACGGACCAATCTGATCGAGCGAAGAGGCGTAGGCAATGAGACCGGAACGCGACACTCTACCGTATGTTGGTTTGAATCCGACCACGCCACAGAAGGCCGCTGGCTGACGAATCGAGCCGCCGGTGTCAGAACCGAGAGCGGCGAGAGCAAGATTAGCCGCGACAGCTGCCGCCGAACCGCCAGAGGAACCACCCGGTACTCGAGATAGGTCATGCGGATTTCTGGTTACACCATATGTTGAATTTTCGGTGGAACTACCCATAGCAAATTCATCCATATTAGTGCGCCCAAGAATAATTGCCCCGGCTTCTTTAAGTTTTTTAACCGCGGTACTATCATATGGGGCGATAAATCCCTCAAGAATTTTTGAGCCAGCGGTCGTAGATTTACCTTCCACGAGAATATTGTCTTTAATCGCAATAGGAATACCAAGCAGTGGTAAATTTTCTCCATTCGCTATTCTTCTATCAGCACCATCGGCTTGTTCTAATGCATCATCAAAAACTTCCAGAAAGGCATTAATTTCAGTATTCTTTCTTTTTATAGCATCAATGGATGTCTGTGTTAGTTCACGTGCAGAAAATTCTTTTTTCTTCAAAGCTGCTCTGGTACTCTTGACGGAAAGCTTAGAAATATCTGACATTAGAGAATTTTCTTTACTTTGATATACTCCCCCTCTCGTGCCGGTGCCTGTTCCAAAATTTTTTTAGTATAGCGACCGGACTCATGAGGTTGACTGTCTTCGCGCATCACATTATGTAACATGCTTTCGTTGAACATTGATTGTCCAATGTTAGTCACATTTCTTACCTCTCCAACATAACCAAGAATGGCATCGAATTCGTGAGACAAACTCTCTGCCTCCTCATCTCCTATCTCAATCCGCGCCAACTTGGCTAAATTGAGTACTTTCTCCTTATTCATATGTCTATCCTAACATATCGGAAAGTTCTTTTTCATTGAGTATATTGACTCTAAGTTTTTGAGCTTTACCGAATTTCTCTCCCGGATCTCGGCCAGCAATCACGTAGCTCGTATTTTTAGAAACAGATTCATGGACTTCCCCACCCAAAGCGCGAATTTTTTCTTTAGCATCTTCGCGGGACATTTTCTCTAACGTGCCGGTAAGTACAAAACTTTTACCAGTAAGTGGCAAATTTTTGTTCAACACCGATTGTTGAGCAGGGGCGATATGAACCTGTTTCAAGAGTCGGGTAAAAAGCTTTTTGTTTTCTTTGTCGGTAAACCAATTAATAACGGAATGTGCCACTATAGGACCAACGCCATTTAATTTCTCAAGATCAACTAAAGTGGCCTTCGCAAAACGATCCGGCGTTCCAAAGTGTAATGCCATGTCGCGAGCGGTTTCTTCTCCGACTTGCGGAATGGAAAGTGAGGCAATAAAGCGTCCGAGAGTAACATTTCGCGCCTTCTCTATCGCCGATAAAAGATTCTTTATTGATTTGTCGCCAAAACGTTCAAGTGTTTCTAGTGCGCCTTTCTTAATCGTAAAGATATCATCAAAATTGGAAATAATCTCTTTATCCATTAACTGGTTTATAATCTTGGGACCCATGCCGTCTATATCAAAGACTGGTCTCGAAACAAAATAGTTCAGTTTACGCCTCTGTTGTTCATATGAATTTTTGGCTACACAACGATAAGCCGCTTGACCAGGAATTCTCTCAATCCGTCCATCACCGCCACAGAGAGGAAAATGGGTCGGAAACTTAAAAAGTTTCTCTTTACCAGTTCTTAATTCCGTCATAACCCTCACAACTTCCGGTATAACATCTCCGGCTTTTTGGATCACCACGGTATCTCCTATCCGAATCCCTTTGCGCTTAATCTCATCTTCATTATGTAGAGTGGCTCGTGAGACAGTAGAGCCGGCCACTAAAACCGGCTTGAGTATTGCCACAGGAGTGAGCACGCCGGTCCGACCAATCTGAAGTGTTATATTTTCTACCACGGTTGTCACCTGTTCAGCCTGAAATTTAAAAGCGATACCAAAACGTGGTGACTTACCGGTATAACCCAAGATATCCTGAAACTTCTTTTCATTTACTTTCACAACAATACCATCTACAAGATAGTCTTCCTTTTCCTTTCTATTTGCCCATGATTTCCAAAATTTAATCACCCCTTCAATGTCTGTAAACTTTTTAAAATATGGATTGACCTTAAAGCCGAGCTGTCGCAACAGTATAAGTTCTTCTTCTTGAGTAGGAGGCAGAGTAACTCCGGTCATCAAAGCGATGTCATAGATAAAAGAATCGAGTTGCCTCGTTCGAGTAATAGTTGAATCAAGTTGACGGATAGAGCCGGCGGCGATATTTCTGGGATTGGCAAACAACTCTTCCCCTCTCTTCTTTCTCTCTCGATTTAATTGATCAAAGACGACCTTCGACATCCAAATTTCACCCTCAACTATTAACGATACTGGTTTATCAAGTTTAAGTGGTATCGACTCAATAGTGCGAACATTACCTGTCACGTCCTCCCCAACCTTACCATCACCGCGCGTGGCAGCGGTTTTTAGTATGCCATTTTCATATGTAAGCACTATCTTGAGACCATCTATTTTTAATTCAGTGATATATTCCAGAGAATCCTTCAGCACACGCCTGACCCTTTCATCGAACGCACGGATATCATTTTCGTCAAAAGCATCGTTAAAAGACCATTGAGGCACAACGTGCGTCACTTTCTCAAACTTTTCTAATACCTCTCCACCTACTCGCTTGGTGGGTGAATCTAGGATATCTAACGATGGATATTGTGATTCGAGATGTTCCAATTCGCGAACAAGGGCATCGTAGGCTTCGTCGGAAATTACCGGCCGATCATAAGTATGATAAAGTCCGGCGTGATGTTTTATGCTTTCGCGTAATTTTTTTGCCCGTTTTGCTATGTCCTTCGGAACCGTTGACATGTTTATTTAAGTCAAACTAATACGTAGCACGAATAGCACGCTCCACACGTCGAGGATTTGATAAGCTACAAGTATTGTAACCTTTGGATTCGATAGTTGTTTTTAAAACACTGCTGACGTATTGCTTTTTAACCGAAACAGTTGCACAAAATGAATCGGGTAGAAAATAGAATGTAAAAACGGATGTAGGATTAATGTCTCCACCTCCTCCTACTACCCATTGGTTACTAGAATTATTGGCATCTTTATTGCAAAAGATAGGCGAGCCTGTTGAAGTAGCGAATGCGTTTTTTTGAACATCCCAATAAAGAGCGCACTCGATGCCAGTATCGGCAGCATAGAACGCGTGTTGAGATTCGCGACCAGAAGCAGAGATAAAGGCTTGTCTTACCGCGAGATTCACCACTCCAGCAGCAATTAAAAGAAGCGTCCCCATTACAACCATCGCTACAAAAAGTGTGAATCCTCTATTTCTCATTGTTGCCAATTTAAAAGATTTTCCCTAGCCCTAAACTCTCTACTAATAAGTCCTTTCGACCAATTTACTGTTACTAGAATCGATATTTCGTTCGCATTTATCTGCGTTAATGCTATTTCTCTTCTGAAAATGGTGGGTGTCCAACCTGGAGTGTAACCAAATAATCCTGTAGAAGATGTGTCTTGTCTAAGTACCGGACAACTCCCCGAAGCATCACCACATCTAAAAAGAAGAGGATTACCGAGAGGAACAGGGTCGGCGGCGCAGATTTTGTCAAATTCACACGGGTCGCCCGCATTTGCAATACCGGTGAGCCAAGGTTGCTGTGGATTTTTTAGACTATTCTCATCGCGAATATTTCTTATCTGCTCAAATCCCTCTTGCGCCAGATAGAAAGCAATAATTTGATCTTTCGAAAAGATGTAGGATGAGATACCCGTCTGTATCGCGCTTGCCACTCCTGTGACTACAAGCACCAATATAGTAATGGCCACAAGACTCTCTACGATGGTAAATCCCCGCCCGACCGAATGAATTCGGTTGTTCGGGCGGGCTTTATTTTTCATATTATTAGTAGTAGACATGTTGGTTAGATATCGAGTGCTCTCTGTGAGATGAGAGTTTGTAAGGTAAAATCAGACCGACCCTTGCCCGTCGTGCCAGCGTGACTTTTAATTTTTACAATCACTTTGGGTTGAAGAGTGTCACTGGAGTCAACCCCCTTAGAATAAAAGACGAGATTATCAATAACAATCTCTGGTGCGGTAACTGCAATATAGGTGTTACCGCCATCTATAGATTTTTCAATTGTAGTTCCATTGAGTTTATAGACAATCTGAAGATTATCACTCGAGAGAAAGCTTATAAGTGCATCGCCACCACTGGAACAATTTTTTGGCTCTGTGACAGTGCCAGAACCACAGTGATAATTCTTACCGAACCGCATCTCCTTTGACATACTCTCGACGGCTAGATTGAGGTTATTCAGTACCGTTTTCAAAGACCTTGATTTTCGGTTAGCGTCAAAGACTCCGATAATTGAACTCATAGAAATAGTCATCACGACGATAAAAATCGATATAGCAACCATCAATTCAATGAGAGTAAAACCCTTGTTTGGTTGTTTGTTGTTTATCATCATTGTACCGATACTTGGCCTGTTTTATACGCCGTGACGGATCTGATTGCACCACGAGGACTTTGGAGCTTGATTTTGGCACCCTTATTATCCGCCTGACCGACTTCATTTCCGCCATTGTTAAAAAATTTGATCTGAGCTTCAGTACTGGGACGAGCAAAACTGATATCTATTCTCTGTGCCACACTGCACTGTTCATTATCATTTTTTTCCACTATACATATTTCTTTTATAAAATTACCCCGTGTGATATTAATCTTTCCCAGACACTCCGTGTGATCACATCTCCAGTCTCCATTGTACAACTGGTTTAAAGGAAGCACATTGTCGACAAAATTTAGATACGCCTTATTGTCACCATCATCAGTTGAAGTGCGAATACTAAAGGTGACACCATAAGATGCATTAAATTCATTGGAGAGTCCTTTTACTCCTACGCCATATGCCTGGGCTTGAGAAATAGTTGAACTTATTTCATCAGCGAGATTGGTGAGGGCAATACCATCAGTATAAGTTGATTGATTCAAAACTATCACTGTTAGAATAACAGTCACTATGCTAATAGAAACTAAAAGTTCTACTATAGTAAAACCTGAATTGTTTCTAAAAAAATGCGACATAAAAGATATTGAGATGAAACACTAAAGACATCCATGCGCCTACTATGATAAAGGGGGCGAACGGCACCTCGCTTTTCATTGTAAGCTTTTTAGCATTTTTTAGAAAGCCTGCCTGCGCAGGCAGGCCAGTTTTATTCAAAAATATGTACAACAATGAAACAAGTGCGCCAATCCAAAAAGCGAGAATGATAGCGGAGAAACCCTGTGAAGCGCCAAGTAGAAGACCAACAGAAAGTCCAAGTTTAGCATCGCCAAAACCCATCGCTCGACCGCGAGACAAGAGCCAAATCAATCCAAAGAAAGTAAAAAGGATTGGTCCCGCCAACCAATCAAGTAAGGAATATTGAACAAAAAATAACGGCACAAGAAGACTTAATATGATAGCGGTATAAACCAACTCATCAGGGATGATTTTATACTTAAGATCATAAATAGTGATAACCACATAAATACAAAAGACAGGTATAAAAATGTAAGGGATAGTAGCAAATATTAACCCAGTCCATATTTCTATGATTGGATATTGCCAAGAGATTTTTGCTGTGCATCCTCGACACCTAGCCTTAAGCATGAGGAAACTTATAATCGGCACAAGCTCTTGCCACCCAAGAATTTTCCTACAAGAAAAGCAGGATGATCTACCGCCTAGACCTCGTCCAGTTCCCCAACGCAAACCAACAACATTAAGAAAACTGCCAACAACAGCACCCAAGATAAATAAGAAGAAAACCATACCCTTAATTATACCAAAGTTTACTTACCACACAGGACTCACCTATGGGGTTAGTTAGATTCTAGCAGATAGTGCTATTGATGGGCGTGGGGCGGGCTTTAGAGTTGTTTAAACTATCAACACACCACGAATTTGTACCTCCTGCCCCAGGCAAGAGAGCTGATATCGCATAGGCCTTAGCCGTTGAATAGCATGTCAGAGTTGCATCGTTAGGATAGTTACTTGGATCAGTGTATTTAGCCATATCAGAAACTGTATCGGTAAACATCGAGTTAAGTGTATTGCAAGAACCAGAGATACTCCCTGCTAAACCGTTGTAACTATTCTTATTGCTATAAAATATTTCCGCAGTAGAACGAACGCTCACAAGCTGTGCTTTAACTTTAGTATCATTGCCTCTACCGCGCGTGTTGCTTAAATACATCAACATTATGGTAGCAATTATGCCCATAATAGTGATAGAAACCAAAAGCTCTATCAGAGTAAAACCTTTTTCTCTTCTTTTCATTTCTACGGACACTCCGTGACTCCAATACCAAGATTGGCACTAATCTGCCTGGAAGCGCCTGTGCTATCCACACACCAAGCGGCTGTGGTAGTTGACAAGAGCAGTGCCGAAACTGCATAAGCAGTACTGTCAGTGTGACATGAGAGGTCTGCACCAGTCGGGTAATTAGTTTGTGTAGTGTATTGGAGCATTCCGGAATCAGTATCCGCAAAGAAAGCATCGGAGCATAAGTCTGAAGCTGCGACACCATAATTACTATTTGTATCTTGATAAACCTCCGCTGATGCACGCAAACCAGCTAGTTGTGACTTAACCTTAGCATCGTTACCCTTACTTCGCGCAGTGTTGAGAGAGGCTAATACCACCGACGAAAGAATACCGATGATGGCGATTACCACTAAAAGTTCGATGAGGGTGAAGCCATTATTTCTTTTGCTCATGCTAAAAATTGGCGAAGGTTAATAATCTTACGGGCAACCGGCCGCTGTAGCCGCAGCAGAAACTGACTTAGAAGCGCCTAGCGAGTCAATACACCATCTGTCGTTAGCATCCGAAGTGCCTGGAAGTAGAGCTGTCATGCCATAGCTGTCGGCATCAGAAAAACACGCTACGGTAGCACCAGTAGGATAGTTGGTTTGTAGCAAATACTGGGCCATGGACTCAGGAGATGCGGCAGTACATAGGTTTGTGTAACTATTGGGAACTTGATTGTCGTAGTAAATTTCAGCCGCGGCGCGTGCACCAGAAAGTTGCGCCTTAACTTTGGCATCATTACCTTTACCTCGGGCGGTGTTGAGAGAGGCCAACACTACTGATGAGAGAATACCAATAATGGCGATAACCACCAGAAGCTCGATGAGGGTAAAACCGGCAGTACCTTGTCCTTTTCTAATCATGTTCTTAAGAATTTTATTTATAAGCTTATAAATCACCTATTTTAAGTGAATGTCTATATTATACTCTAAAGTCCTGCAGAATTGGCAACGTCGTATATGGGGATAAGTACGGAAGCCAAAAGAACTCCGACCCCTAATCCCAGAAACACAATCATAATTGGTTCTATTAAACTTACCAAGGTATCGACAGCGTTTATCACTTCCCTTTGATAAAAGTGCGCCATGGTGCCAAGAATCGAGCCGAGTTCACCTGACTCTTCACCCACCCGTATCATTTGGACAAGTATACCCGGAATTTCCTCATACTGGGAAAGTGATTGGGAGAGTGAGCTCCCGCCCCTGACCGCCAATAGACTTTCTTCGAGAATTTCTTTATAAACCTCGTTACCAACCACGGCGGCGGTAACTTCTATAGCTTTGACCATAGGAATACCAGAGAGGACCATCGTATTCATATTGTCGGCAATGATAGAAAGATAGAGTTTCTTATATAGATCACCTATATAAGGCACAGATAGTTTGAAACGAGCCAGTTGAGAACGACCTTCGGTTGTGCGTGTATAGCGTACGATGAAAAATCCGAAGACGACCAAGAGAACAGGCAGTATAATACCGTAACTGACAAAAAAATCACTGATAGCGAACACAACTCGACTATAGACTGGGATCGGTTGACCAGATTCAATGATAATGAGACTAATCTTTGGAATGATTACTGTAAACATCAATGCCATCACCGCCGCAAAAACAGTAATGACGAATGCTGGATAGATTAAGGCATTTTTTGCCTTAGAGACCACCTCGTAGTTACGATCCAAATAATCGGCCAAATGATTAAACGTCTCGCTTAATTTACCTGTTTCTTCGCCAGACCTGACCATGTTGACGTAAAAGTCAGAAAAAATGGTGGGGTGTTTATCAAGAGCCTTGGAAATACTGCTACCTGCCTGTAGATCATTTGCGATTTCGATCATACTTTTTTTAAGAGTTTGATTTTCCACCTCTGACGAAAGTAGAGTAAAAATCTTAAGGGCAGAAACTTGTGCTTCGAAAAGGGTGGCCATCTGCCGAGAAAGCATAACCACATCTTTATGCGAGACACCCGAACCAAACTTAATCTTGGATAACCACGATTCCTTATCATCCGGTTCTATTTCAGAGATAATGAGTCCACGCCTTTGCAAAGAACTGACAGCTACATCGAGAGAAACCGCTTCTATAGAACCAGAAGCATGTTTACCGGAATTATCAAGTGCTTTATAATTGAATAACATGGATTTTTATTTATAGTGAGTTCATCGAACTAAATCATATGTTCGAGCGTTTTGGGGTTAGTGGAAAATTGCATAGCAGTGTTTACTGTCACCTCCCCCTTCCTCACCAACTCAGTCAAACATCTATTGAGATCGATCATCCCATCTTCTGAACTGGTTTCGATAACTGTGTTAATCTCGTGGGTACGCATATCACGAATCAAATTAGCGATAGCATTATTGTTGATGAGAAGCTCAAAGGCCGGAATAAGTCCACCAGAGATACGAGGTAGAAGGCGCTGGGAAAATATACCCAGGAGGGAACCTGCCAACTGGAGACGGATTTGAGTCTGTTGGTCAGCTGGGAAGGAATCGATGATGCGGTCCACGGTTTGACTCGCAGTATTGGTATGTAGAGTAGAGAGAATCAAATGTCCAGTTTCAGCGGCAGTGACAGCGGTAGAGATTGTTTCTGGATCACGCATCTCACCTATCATCACAATATCGGCATCCTGTCGAGAAACTCCCTGAAGAGCGGCCCGAAAGTCAGGGGTATCAAGTTTCACCTCACGCTGATTAATAATCGCTTTTTTGGACTCAAAAATGTATTCGACTGGGTCCTCGATAGTAATAATATGCTCAAGACGTTCAAGATTGATTGTTTCTATCATGGTAGCCAGAGTAGTTGACTTACCCACCCCAGCCGGACCTACTACTAAGAAGAAGCCCTGTTGACGTCTGGCGAAAGCTTCGAGAATCGGAGGCAGATTAAGTTCCTCGAAACTTTTAATTTTATTTGGCACTAATCGCATAGCAATGCCGACCTTGCCGAGTGAAAGAAAGGCGTTACAACGAAAACGCACTTTGTTTGAGTGACTATAAGCAAAATCAATATCCTTGCGACTTTCGAACTCTGTTTTCGTCTCTGGCGAAAGAAGATCATCAAGAAAACCTTCCATATCTATACGCGAAAGTACAGGTAATTTCACCAGAGGAATCAGAAGATTAGAAACTCTAATAAATGGCGGCCGACCCTCCGAAAGATGGAGGTCTGAAGCGCCTTCTTTAACAACAATGCCAACCAGTTCGTTTATAAGTTTATCTGACGTAGTAGTCATAAAGTTAATTTACAATTTTCAATTTTTAAGATTAACAATTTTTAAAGCTTCTTCAACCACTTCCGAAGGAATACGGGTTGCCTTAACAATATAACCATTAATACCAAGTGCCTTAGCTTTCTCTATCCTCTCTGGATCACTTTCGTTAGTAAGCATAATGACAACTGCATCGGGAACTAGTTTTTCTTTACGAATCATCTCCAAAAGTTCTATACCGTCCATGTTCGGCATGATGATATCAAGGATTAGAATATCGGGCTTGGCACCACTCCTCAACTTTGTAAGCGCCTCTAGAGAACCCACTGCAACATCAACCGTGGCACCTTCGCGCTCAAACTTCTTGCGATACATATCGAGCAGAAACTTATCGTCGTCCACTATGAGAACCGCATATTTTTTATCCATGTCTGTATTATAGCGTATTAATTTCTTCAAAGGGAATGATCCTTTGGAAAGCTTTGAGAATAGCGTCTTCTTTCATAGAGAGCATACCCTTACTACGCGCCACGGCGTATAGCGCCGGTTCAGTCGGATCCTTCAGAAGAGCTTTCTCAATATCTTTGTCCATTTCTAAAACCTCCACTACCGCCACACGTCCAGAAGTACCATTGAGACATGTAGGCGTCGATTCCATCTCATAAACTTCTTTGCCGAAAGAGAGTTGCTTTTTGAATTCCAATGGTAAATCTTCGAATTGTTTGTCAATCATCAATTTGATGGAATCCTCTACCGCTATTGACTTCCCACCATTTGGGCACAGCTTACGTACCAATCGTTGGGCCATAGTTAGAACGAGTGTCGGAGCAATTAGATACGGATCTACGCCCATATCTATCAGTCGTGGGATAGCGCCAATAGCATTATTAGTATGAAGAGTAGAAAAAACAAGATGCCCAGTTAAAGCTGCTTGAATAGCAAGTTGAGCCGTCTCCTTGTCACGTATCTCTCCCACCATAATAACGTCAGGGTCTTGACGCAATGTCGTGCGCAGACCCGTTGCGAAAGTATAGTCTATCTCCGGATGGATTTGAGACTGGGAAACACCATCCATACTGTATTCCACCGGATCCTCGAGAGAAAGTACGTTCATATGTTCTTTATCCACTTCATTTAACATGGCATAGAGAGTGGTTGATTTACCAGAACCAGTCGGCCCAGTAATGAGAATGAGACCATAAGGACGTTCTAGTACTCTTCTTATTAATTTCAGGTTCGCCGCTGAAAAATTCATATCTTCCAGAGTTTTTAAACCTTGAGATTGATCGAGAATACGCATCACCACCTTCTCGCCATAATAGGTGGGAAAAGTAGAAACACGTAAATCAATCTTTCTACCTTCAACATTGGCGGAAAAACGACCATCTTGGGGCTTACGTTTCTCATCTAGACGCATGTTTGAGAGAATTTTGATACGAGCCACGACAGCCGAATGAACTTTAGACGGCAAGACAAGCGAAACATTTAGTACCCCATCGACACGAAAGCGTACACGGACATTGCTCTGTGTTGGCTCAATATGAACATCGGAAGCTTTGCCTTCCGCAGCATAACTAAGAATGGTGGCAACAATTTTGGTAACGGGAGCATCTTCCACTATTTTGGTTTCAGATGAGTCTTTCTTTTCTTCCTTTTCTTTACCCTTTGTTTCCAATGAAGAAGTAGTCAAAAATTCTGATTCGAGTTCGGAGAGCGCTTTGGTCACTTCTCCAGAGAGTCCTTTATATTGTTCTAATATTGAAACGAAATCATTCTCACTAATGAGAAAAAGTTTGTATGGCATACCAATACGTGAAGAGATAAAGTTGAGCGCATCGCGAGCTTCTAGATCATTCGGGTTTATAGCACCTACTTCGAGTATCCCGTCCTTTACCCCTATCGGCACCACCCGATAATGCTCGGCTGATTCTTGTGGTATGTATTCAAGAATTGAACCTGTAACTTCTATATCCTTGAGACTTCTCGTCGGGATATTACTAGGGACTGACCCTTTGCTTTTAACAGGGCTAGCCATTATTTTTAATCTCGACCAATAATATTGAAAGGATTCGGTCTGCCTGTTATCTGTTGCGGTATAGCAGTACTAAAATCGGTCAAAAGTAGATAACCGTGAGAAGAGAATACACTTTGATCTAAGGTCACAGCTTGAAGTTCTCCACGTATCTTTATAATATCCTCTCCAATACTGGAAGCCGACAATTCAGAAGGTATAGCAATATTCTCCGACTTGAAGAAAAGTTTATATAAAAACATTACCACGATAAAGATGACGATCGCTGCTAATGTTCCTTTATTTTGTTTTATCATATTCATACTTGTAGTGAATTTATTGAACTACTATTTTAGCCAGTACGTTTCGGCCGATATTTCGTAATCATAAAGACCAGTTTCGCTTGTCTTAAACGAAACGGACTTGATATTCATAATTCGCAAACTCTTTTCAATATCAGCCAGCAGACGCTTGAAGTTCTCGTAGTTTGAAATAAAGCTAAGAGATACCGTGGCCTTCTCGTAGACACTCGCATTCTCCGGTAGGACAACAAAATCAGCATCTGTAGCCGCGCCTTTTTCAGTTTTGATACTTTTAATAGAAATACCGTAACGTGAAGCCATTGAATCAAGATCGAGCGCCAACTGTACAGTATCAATATGGTCCGGTAACACTTTGTTTATGCGCTCAAGTTCTGCTTTGGGAAACGTCTCATAAGTAATACGTAAACGGTCTCTTAACTCGACGATATCAGAAACATTTTTAAGCACATTTTTGTATTCATTTGTGAGAGCATATAATTTTTTTACCTCTTGGTATTGACCATTGGTAAAAGCGTAAAAAAGCCCGACAGACAAGAGAAGCAAGATGATGGCAGTATTGTTTTTCATTTTAGTTTGATGTTGATGTGGCGGTACCTGTGGCGACAGAACCTGTCGATGAAACTGGGAGAGTGTCGATTCGTTCCACTTCTCTCTGATACGACAACAGATTGGGATCTATAATCGTCTTGAAAGAGAAATTGACATCCCCTTTTGCATTCAACTTAAGATCGGAGAAAATGGAATCTTTAAAATCTTGACTCTTGTTGAAAATATCGGACTGAAGGGCTAGAGTTGCATACCCCCTTGCCTCACCCTTAATCAAAAGTTCCAGGCCTTCTTGAGTCTTTGTGTAGTGGAAATCGTTGAATCGAACAGTTTTCGGAGTGGACATTTCTAGAAAGCTAAATAAGGGAGAAAGTATTTGATGTTCGGTAATCAACTTTTGAGACGAAAGGATGCGATTATCCAAGCGGGTCAGTTCACGGATTACGTCTGATTGAAGAGTCGCTCGAGCATTCTCCAAATCAGTACCCATTTGTTCAATACTATATTTGAGATAAAACTTATATCCGAACATTCCAAATGCTAAGATCACCGAGATGCTGAAAATAATAAGGGCTAAGAATGATAAAAGGCTTTTCTCTTTGCCCCGTCGCCCCATCGAAGCACCTTGGACAATAGGACTGATAGGACCCTTAGGAATGAAAGAGGATTGAAATTTCGGTTCCATTTAATTAAATTATACAACGGAAAGCAATTTACTGAAACACAAAAGTGTTTATAACTTTAAACTTGTACTAAATCATATACGAAACGGGCCAGCTTGTTTAGGCAAGCTGGCCCAAAGGATACAAGATGCAAGGTCAAATTTTGCCATGATCCTTTCCTCCTTTGCCCTTTCGGACGCGGTTTTGCGTTTAAACAGTCTTTTGCGTGGTCAATAGGCCCATCCACGCCAGCCAGTCAATTTTTTGCGTTTCTAGTCATCAAATTATCACAACAATATCGTATTGTCAACTTTTTCGTATAGTCTCAATAGCTTCCCACCACTTGATGGAATAACATCAAGCTATGGCATACACAATAAATCCGAATCTTCCCAGGATAAGACGGGAGGCGGCGCAGTTAGTGAGGAAAGGTTGGAGTGCAAGAAAGGTAAGCAG
>JAUSDP010000089.1 GCA_030650605.1 bacterium | reverse complement strand
TGGATAAAGTTTCTAATGATGTTTCTGAAATCAACCGAGCCTTAAAAGAATACTTGCGCTATTATAAATACGAACGGCTACATGCCGGAATTAATTTCTTAACCCCCTCTCAGGTGGTGTGAAGCTATTGGAGACTAAACGCTTTTTTAATATCTCCGATCTTGGCAAATTACCGTATATATCTATTCAACAGTTAATCCAAACTCATCGGGATTTTCTAGAACTTTCTTGACACAGCTCAAAAATATTTCAAAATCTCCTAGGTCTTCTTTAATAATCTTGCAAATCTCATCCAAGGTTACTTCAGCATAAAAATGCACGAGACGATTTCGGTATTTGGCCATTGATACCAATTTCTCTTTAGCAAATGTCTTGTCAACGATACTGTGTTCTCCGAGTTTCAACGCAATTTCACTATATTGCGTCGCTTGTCCTCCAGAAATTCTAGAAAGAATATGTGACCCAATGTTGAATACTCCTTCCAATGCCCGATGCAAATGATATTGACCCAGCTCAAAACCTTTATTTTCCTGAAATTGATCACATGGCAACTTACCCAATTCACGAAGTTCAGCAAGCTCCTGCTGAATTCCATTTATTCTCTTTACGACAACGTCTTTTTCTATTGCAATCGACATAATACTTTTAGTTAATCTTAGACAAAACTCCTTCATGAAAAATTTTCCGAAGCGGAGCAAAATCTGAATACATAATCATCGTCGTCGCTTTAAAATCGGCAAAAATATCAAGTTTTGCTTCGAAAATAGCTTTGCCACACTTCATAACGTGAGCACGGAGCTCATAAGGTGCATCATCTAAAAAAACGATGTCTATATTAACCAAGCGTTTGATGTGAGAAGAGAAAATATCATAAAGTTCATCATAAATTTCTTTTCTTTTTGAAGAAGATTTCAAAACAGATTTATCCTCAACAATAATCCCGAAATCAAAATCGCTCATTGGACCCCCCTTCCCTTCCGCCTGTGAACCAAATAGAACTAGCGCGCTTATACCAAGCCGTTTAAATAGCTCTTCCTCTTTGTTTGAAAAACTAAAACCTTCCATGCGGTAATAATAGCATATTTACACTCTTTTATTCCTCTTCCGAGAGTTTGCGCAGGGCTAAGCCGATAGCTACGGCGAATTCCGGCCCAGTTTCTTTAAGAATATTTTCGAGAAAGGCAGGCGCGGAAACTTTACTGAAAGGGTCAGCTATAACTACATCCGTTTTGAAATTATTTTTAGTCAGTTCTGCGAGACCTTTAAGAGCAGAACCACCACCAACCAGAACTACCTTTGATATGGTTTTGTTGTACTTCTTTTCAAATGAAAGCAGGGCGTTGTTAACCTCGGCAAATATGTAATCGAGAGTGAGCATGATAATATCAGTCAGATTCTTGTCCTCCCCCGTCGCCCCCACTTGCCGCTTCATCACTTCCGCACGTTCCGGAGAGAGTCCTAAGGATTTGGACATAGTAAGAGTGATATCTTGCGAACCACGATTGATCGTATGAGAAGAGTGAATAACCCCGCGTTCAACAACATAGAGTTTAGTTGAGGCGGCACCCATATCCATAATCATCACAGGTCGAAGTGTCTCATCCAGCACAGCACGCATAGTACTAAATATCTCAATTTCAAAAAAGCCAGCTTCTAATCCGCCCTTGGTGACAATATCTTGATAACGGGCAATCGTTTCATTATGTATAGCGACAATTAATACATCAATCTTTACAAGAGGAGCTGGAGCGTTAGTGCCCTTATCAGTCGTCGAACGCTCTTCTACAAGAGTATATTCAGAAAAATCTTCTGTTCGCACCTCACTTTTTGGAATAACAGACCAATCAAGTACCACTTCTGAAATAGGCACTGGAATATATTTGCGCGCCTCAAGAGGCACCATGACCGCTAGTTGTTTTGGACTGACATCTGGCATCTCAATCACCGACATCAGAGAGGAAGCGAACGGAATGGAGATACCGCACTTCTTGGTGGTAATATTGACCTCTTTTTCCTTCATTAAATCCACGAGTGCTTGAGCAATCTTGTCTGGTGCAAGCGCAACTGCCTGACCTATACCGAGACCGGCATAAGGACCTAGGGCCAATTCACCGTATGTCTCAAGCACAGCTTGACCATTTTTCTTTTTTAACTGAACTATCTTGATGGCCGAAGAACCTATATCAATACCCAGCGCTACCGCTTCGTCTTTATTAAAAAATTTGGACAAGTTAGAAAAGAATGTCATGTGTACTATAATATCACAATCTCTTTATGCATTTTCTAACTCACATTAAAGATTTATTTGCCGACTTTCTCTTCCCTAAAAGCGAGTTGGTTTTAACACTAGAAAAACTTTCTACTGACGAACTTATTTACAACTTACCGCCAGCTGAAATTTTGAAAGATAAATACTCTCTAGTCCTTTTCGATTATAGTCATCCCCTCGTCAAGGAAATGATTTGGGAACTTAAATATAGTGGCAATATGCGAATAGCCGACAAACTGGGAGAAATACTCTACGACCATCTTCAACATGAGCTTACAGATCTGAGTCTTTTTGAGTCCGCCCGCTGGCATAAGGAGAAACCGATAATTATGCCCGTGCCTATTTCAAATGAAAGACGATTTGAGAGAGGATGGAATCAGTCTGAACTTCTCTCCGAGCAAATCATGAGATGTGACAGCAATAAAATATTTAGATACATACCGAAACAGCTTGTCAAAATTCGCCACACCAAAAGTCAGACTAAAACTCTATCAAAAAATGAGCGCTTGGAAAATCTCACCTATTCAATGAAAGTTTTAAACCCATCGTCCGTGGCAGGAGCACACGTCATTGTCTTGGATGATGTTACCACCACTGGCGCAACCTTCGCCGAGGCTAGACGCGCCTTGCGCGTTGCCGGGGCGAGAAATATTTTATGCATTGCGGTCGCGCATTAACCCCGGCCAGCACGGTGGGGTTAACGTGTGCGCAATAGAGTATTTACTTGTACCACTCCCGTAATATCAAAATCGGCCCAGTCAAGTATTGAGGTTGCACTTTTTGGTTTGAGGGTGCCTGTCACAGCGATAGTATCTTCAGCCTTAAGATCAGAGTTGGCATCTTGAATGTGACTAATGTCTAGAGCATAGTGGAGGTTATCACGACTCCTGACACCAAGAGTACACGTCTCACGCGTTGCAACTCCTTTCTTAAGAGGCAGACAACTAAAATTACCGGTAATAGTAATCATCCCATCAATCTCATCGTTTACAACTTTATCCCAACCCTTAAACAGGAGGAAGCCGAAGATGATAAAGGCGACAAGCACCACGAGCCAAATAGCATTCTTTTTGAAAAAACTGTCATTCTCAAAGTCTTTCATATCTCGGACATTATACCAACACTTCGTCATTAGGCAAGGAATGGATATGGCGATATTTCACAGCACTTTATTCAAGGTTTTTTGAAATCTGCCCAAAGCGAAAGCGATAATTGCTCCCGAAACAATAGACGAGAAAAGAATTTGTGAAAGATTGAATGGCACTTGTAGTATCCAGTATCCTAGAGACCCGACGATAAAAATAATGATGAATTCGAGAACAAAATACTGCAAAAACTTTTTCATATAAACATTATAATTATAACATGAGCATCTGGCAGAGATGATGTCCGAAACTTTGAACCGAAACTACGGTTTAAATTCTAAGATATTGATAAAAGCATATACGAATTAAGGGTTATGTAAAAAGATCTCTGTATTGAGGATAATTATCTCTTATAATTCTTTGCCACTCTGCAGTTTCATTGTGTCCACTTAAATCAGTCTTACTGTACACAAGTAATAAAGCTACAAATTGCTTTTCCTGATGCCAGGCAACAATACATCTATTACCAGATGTTTTAGCTGATTCTCTTGTCCCAAATACTCTAAATTTTGTTTTAACAATCTTTATACCATCAACATCACAAATAATTTCTGCTCTATCTGTAAGAAGTAACATATCTATGTGTTCAAGTTCTGCGATAATCGCACGCAACGTAACATCCCAATGCGATTTATGTTTTCTCTCAAAGCTTTTAATAAAATGTCGTTCTGCAAACCGTTCAACTTGTACAGAATAGTTGCCCTGCATACAGGTCTAAAAAACCATTTCAGGGTCTTCTTGCGTTATAAGCTCATAAGGAATAATTTCATCCTCTCTACAGAGGGCGTATGGTAATTGATTGTGAGTAAAATTAACAATATCCTGTGTCTTTTTGTCTTTCCATTTTTCAGCAATCTTTCCCATCAAAGCATTTTCTTCTTTAGAAAGAGTCTTAATTTTTTCATTTTTATTGCTTTCCGATTCACCAACAAGAAACATCTCTTTACCATTTTCATTCCTATGATCAACAATAATTTTGCCAGCTTCTTCAAGTTCATCAATCGCACGAAAAAAAGCATCCGGTACTGGACCATATGCAATCTTTCTATAATGCATACCGCTCATACTCTCCATGTGACTATAGAACCAAGCAAAATCTGCTAGATAGAGCAACTTCGCTAATTTTGTCTTAGGAATTTTTCCATCTTTCGAAATATTCATTCGCAAGTATGTAAGTATCATGTGTTTATACTTTGCAATGTCAGGAATATTCCCAGACAAAAGCTCAGCAACTCCTATTGCAAGAAGGTTGGCAAGTCTCTGGGCTTCCTCTGCACTAAGTTTTTGTTTTCCTGTTTCTATGGCAGTATAGGTCGGCCGCGATACTCCTATCGCCTTTGCTACTTGCTCTTGGGAAAGATTATTTTTAATCCGAAATTCTTTAATTTTTTGCATATACTTGTTCATGCGAACAAGTATATGCAAACCATGTAAAAAAGTCAAGCAGTTTTGGTCATGATGTTTGACACGTTAATTATTGGGCGTAAAATATAGTTGCCAGCCTAGTTGAACTGGCAAAAAATTAATCATAGATAATATAAAAATGACAACAAAACAAGTTTGGGTTAGTCCGTCCGATGACGGGTGGAGAGTGTACAGTGCTAAGGCAGAAAGAGTGGCAACGATTTTTTGATAGGGTATTCATGTAGTTATTTTCCAATTTCAAGAACTTCTTGGACAACACCCTGCACACTATCGCCCTCATCTGGCGTTATTGGCACATGACTTTTGTTCGTGCTTTTAGGCAAAAGTATTCGACGTCCGCTCCTTTTGTCGTACATCTTTATTGTTACATTATCACCAAGTAAAGCGACAACACGATCACCAGTGTCTGCTTTTAATTGTTGGCGACATAAAACAAGATCACCATCATTTATACCCACAAGATTCATTGAGTCCCCCTCAGCCCTAAGTATGAAATACTTAAACCCCGGTTTAATTTTTGATTTCTCCACTAGAATATATTCTTCAATGTTTTCCTGCCCCAACAAAGGACTACCGCAAGGAGCCGACCCGACAAGCGGTATACGAAGCATCTCCCGAGTAATTGGCGACAATACTGGTGCTGCATAACTGACATTAGTATCTATTGAAGTGCCCGAAATCAACTCATTTAACCGTCTTCGCAATTTCTCATCTACTACATATACATAAGTGCCCTTAATTCCTCGCGTGAGTAAGGTTTTATAGATATTTATTATGTATTGTTTTAATTCGTCTGGATGCGAAATCGAACGTCTGCCATTAATATCCTTATATTTCTTTTCGTCAATAACAAGTTTCCCCATTCTGTCGTCATAGGAAAGTTCAGGCCCAATGATTATTCCCGCGTAGTTCAAGTCATAACCTTGGATAGTATGAATGCAACCGACTTCATTCACAGCATTGGGCGAGTTCACCCAGTCCTTATCAACGCGATTCCAGACAAATCTTGCACCATCGATTTCTATATCGTGACCTTCCTTGCCGCCTTTAGTAGTCCATGGCCATGCATATCCGGCTACGACCCGGGCCAATGAGTGGTCCGAATCCTGCTGTTTGATGGTGGAGATCATTTCATCAATATGCTCAAAAAGCTTGAATTCGTACTGTCGATCATTAAAAGGTCGTACAGATTTGAGTTCAAGAAGATCATCAATAAAACCGAGATAATCCTCTCCACCTTGCACCCGCATTTGACTGCTAAGTTCAAACTGCTTGGCCCCAAGTTTAGAGATTGACTCTTGGCGAACATCGCGTGGAGTTACCGTCTGCCTGAAATCGTAAAAAAGTATATGCTGCTTGGCTGAGAGTCGTATCCAATCCAGCTGAGTACCTTCATTCCCTAAACCTAACCCTTTATTAGTTTTGTCGAACACTCCATATTGGGTGAGATTTACTCGTCGAGAAAGACGATGAGCTTCATCTACGAGAAGAACATCATATTGATCTTTAACAACATCGGCAGGCCCTATCACGCTCTGTATTCCTAGCTTGTGGATTCTTTTTACTACCTTTTGATACGTCTTTCGTAACCCGGCCATTGGTACTACAAGAGCAATTTTTAAATTTTCAGTTTCTGGATTCTCTCGAAGAGTTTTCAGCAAATTCAGTGCAAGAATAGATTTCCCGGTGCCAGGACCCCCATTTATAATAAAAGTCCCTGGATTTCCTTGGATTACCAGTCGCCTTAATTTTTTTGCGATGTCCGATTGTTCTTCTGTGAGTGCCTTATAAGGTGAGAATTTAAAGAAATCTGTATTTTTTAATACGTTTAGATCTTGTTTAACAATGTCTAGCCGCTGAAGCTCTGGCCAAATGGAAGTTAGTTTCCCCTGATACAACTCCCTCTGGTAATAATTATGATTCACGAGACCTTCGTTCTTGTTTTGAAGTTTTAAGCGATTGTCAGCGGCTATATATTGGATGAGTAACGATTCGACGTCGTGCGAAGATGACATATTAAACTCTTCGTCCGTAAGTACATGTAACTTCTTTAATTTTATTCGTTCCGCATTTTCATAATGCTGCTTACTACGGTTATAGAGATTTGTGGTCTCGCCTATATATATTTCTTGATCGTTTTGCAGTATATAAACTACAGGCCAATTAAGCCCGAAATGATAACTCTTAAGCTGATCAAACTCGGCTCTTTCGAATGGAAAGGTCTGAATTTTGCCCATAACTAAAGCTTGTTATATTTCGTATGCTTTCCCTTGGCCTTCTCGACTGGATATTTTTCTTCATTCTTTTTTATTTTCTTTTCGAGCATATCTAAAACATCAATTCTTAAATCATGACTCATTAGAAGAACCCAGTACAATACATCTGCTAATTCTTCACCGATATCAATTTTGTTAGTTATTATATATTTTTCCATCTCCTTCTTACTTTTCCACTGGAAATGCTCCATAACTTCAGCGGCCTCAAGAACCAACGAGAGAGCAACATCTTTGGGATTATGGAACTGCTTCCAATCTCTGGCATCGCGGAAGGTAATTATTCGTTTTGTTAATTCAGTAATATTTTTCATAGCAAGTCTTGGCGGTGATGTCGGGTTAAGTGCCCCACGTATGAGGCGTTGCAAGGGTATTCTAGCATCTTTCGACTCTTGGAATTGAGGTACTCGGGTCGTGGTCTTAAATTTGCGAGTGGGACACATGAAATTAGGTATAATTCACTCATGGATTATCCGTGGCATTCTTTAGGGTTACCTGAAGTATTTAAGCATACTGGTTCAAACGCAGATGGTATATTAGCCAACTCAATTCCGAATCGGTTGAAAAAATATGGCAGGAATACGTTACCAGAAGAAAAACCCCTATCAGTAACTCATCTTTTTTTAAGCCAATTCCACAACCCGCTTATCTATATTCTATTAGTTGCCTTTGGGATTTCTATTTCATTAAGCCACTTCTCTGATGCTATTTTCATAATTGTAGTTCTTCTCATAAACACTACCGTCGGCTTCTATCAAGAATACAAAGCAGACAGGTCTATTCTTGCTCTCAAGAGGGTTGTTAGTGTTTCCGCTAGGGTTATTCGCGACGGGAACCTTAAGGAAGTAGATAGTACAGAACTCGTGCCGGGAGATGTTTTCATGCTTCGGGCTGGAGACAAGGTGCCAGCAGATGCTCGCATCATTGAATCCAAAAATTTCAAGATCAATGAATCGAACTTAACTGGTGAATGGGCGGCGGTTCATAAAAAAGAGGGTGTGGTAGAAAAAGATACTTCTCTAGGAGACAGGACAAACACTGTCTTTATGGGTACTTTGGTTGAAGAAGGAAGTGGCAAAGCTATTGTAGTTGAAATCGGATCACATACTGCCATTGGAAACATTGTCTCTTTGGTAAAAGAAACAGAAGAAAGAAAAACACCGCTACAAAAGAAACTATCAAAACTCTCTAGATTAACTGGTGGTTTCGTTCTTTTTGTCATATCTCTTGTAGTGGTCATCGGTTATCTCCAAGGCCAGTCGTTCACAGATATTTTCATTGCTTCTTTAGCTCTCGCTGTATCGGCCATTCCTGCTGGACTTCTCCCTGCTATTACCGTCATTTTAGTGCTTGGAATGAATCGTATCCTCAAACAAAAAGGACTGGTTCGTAAACTTGTAGCGAACGAAACTCTTGGAAGCGTTACAGTCATTTGTACAGACAAAACTGGAACTCTGACCGAGGGTAAGATGCAGGTGAGCCATATTTTTGCTTCTAAAGACGAGTTGTTTAATAATGGAGATGGGCTAGCGCCAAAAGAAGCTAAGAATGGAGTGGAGTCGCACATCTTAGCTCTCAAAACCTCTCTTTTTACTAGTGAAGCTTTTATTGAAAATCCTAACGATGAGCTGACTGAGTGGATCGTGAGAGGCCGTTCAACCGAACAAGCTCTGGTTCTCGCTTCTGCTCATGCGGGACTGGAACAACGTACACTCAATACGGAATATAAAATTATAGAACAGCAACCTTTTGATTCGAGTAAAAAGTATGCCATTTCAATACGAGAACTGGATGGCAAGAGAGTTCTCTATGTAACGGGAGCGCCCGAGATCATTTTGGACAAAAGCAACTCTGTTCATTGCGAGAAGAGCAGTCATCTAGAAAAAGACAGACAAATAGCCATTCTTAACAAACTTGATAGTCTTGCTAAGAAAGGCCTGCGGGTTGTGGCTTGTGCGTACCGTGAGATTGATAAAAATGTGTCTGTTGAAAATCTAGATGAGCTTCTCAAAAACCTAACCTTTATCGGATTCATTGCTCTCAAAGATCCACTTCGTGAAGAAACAAAGCAATCTATCGTTGAGACCAAAAGGGCAGGAATTAGAACCGTCCTTATCACAGGTGACCACAGACATACCGCCCTCGCTATCGCCACCGAGGTCGGTATAGAGGCGAGAGAGAACACTATCCTTGAGGGTAAAGAAGTCGAGGAGATGGATGAAAAGATACTCAAGGAGAAAGCTAAGACTGTAAATATCTATGCTCGAGTATCACCGAGTCATAAATTGAAAATAGTTCGTGCCCTACAGGCAAACAATGAGGTGGTGGCCATGGTTGGTGACGGTGTAAATGATGCCCCAGCCCTTAAGGCCGCTGACGTGGGAGTGGCTGTGGGCTCCGGTACAGATGTTGCTAAAGAAGTGGCTGATGTGGTGTTGCTTGATAACAACTTCAAGACGATAGTTAAAGCTATAGAACAAGGGCGAGTGGTGTTTGAGAATATTCGAAAGGTGTTTGTGTATTTAATCGCCGATGACTTTTCTGAGCTTTTCTTGTTTCTCGCCGCTATGATCTTTGGTTTACCGCTTCCTTTAGTCGCGGCTCAAATACTCTGGATAAATTTGGTTGAAGATGGTTTCCCTGATATTGCCCTTACTACCGAACAAGAAACTAAAGGAGTTATGGACGAGAAGCCGAGAAATCCCAATGAGTCTATTCTTAGCAAGCCGATGCGTAAGTGGATGATCTCGATATTCTTTGTCACCGGTTCTGCCGCTTTCTTATCATTTGTCGGCTTCTGGAATATGACTGGAGATCTAGAGAAAGCTCGAGCCATGATATTTGCCCTTATGTGTCTCGATTCGCTTATCTTTGCTTTTGCGGTTAGATCATTCAAAAGACCACTCTGGAGGAAGGATATATTCTCCAATTATTTCCTAAATGGAGCAGTATTAATTGGTCTTGTTCTCCTAGCAGGTGCGGTATATTTTGCGCCACTTCAGAAATTACTCTCAACACAGTCATTGATGGCTACAGAGTGGGTCATGATTTTATTAATAAGCACGGTGGAGATTATTATTCTGGAAACTTTCAAGAAAAAATTCTTTAGGCCCTTAATAAAAGTGTGATTTAAACTGTCCGATACCAAGGTCATGTTGAAGCACTCGGGTCACACTACAATCAATGGTAATTAGGTCATACCGATACTTAGTTGTCAAGGCGGTGATAAAGCGATTCGAACTACTCGGGTCATAGCTTAATCATATGGCTTAAAATCTAGCTATTTTATAAGCTGATTTTAACACTAACGAAAATGGTTGCAATACTTTACATAATCTAATATAATCTCCTATACTCATAATACGAGATTAGCGAAACAGCATGAATTACAAATTCAATAAAAGATTAAAGAACTTGCCTCAGTCGGTTTGGCAATTAATCAGTAAAATTGATGAGATTAAGGGCAGATGGATCGGCGGAGCACAACTCAATCCGCAAGCTTTGGGACGTCTTAAGAAGTCAACGCTTATTACTTCTACTGGGGCTTCCACTCGTATTGAGGGTGCCAAGCTTTCAGACGAAGATGTGGAAAAATTAATGAAAGGTTTGGGTGTCCAGAAATTTGCCGACCGCGATAAGCAGGAAGTTAAGGGATACTACGAGCTACTTAATAATGTTTTTGAATCGTGGAAACAAATTCCTTTTTCTGAAAGTGCAATTAAACACTTCCACCAGGAACTCCTAAAACATGTCGAGAAGGACAAGTTGCACAGAGGAGAGTATAAAAAGGTTGAGAACAAGGTGCATATGGTTGATGAAGCTGGTAATTCTATTGCCACACTTTTTGATACCACTTCGGCATACTTAACTCCAAAAGAAATGCAGGAAATTACTGAGTGGACCAAAGAGGCTCTTGAAACTAAAGAAATTCATCCTCTACTGGTTATCGGAAATTTTTTGGTCGAATTCCTAAACATTCATCCCTTTCAAGATGGAAATGGGCGGCTTTCGCGTATCCTAACAAATCTACTGATGCTCAAGAACGGTTACTCGTATATGCCCTACATATCTCATGAAAAGTTAATTGAGAATAATAAAGCCGATTATTACTTGGCTCTAAGACGGAGTCAGAAAACAATTAAGGCGAAAGAAGAGACCATAATTCCTTGGCTAGAATTCTTTCTGCAAGTTCTCTTAAAACAGGCCGAACAAGCAATAGATCTTTTGTCTAAAGAAAACATTGAGATGCTTTTATCCCCCAAGCAACTCCTGGTCTGGAAATATTTAGAATCTACATCCGAAGCCACTCCGGGTGAAATATCTAAAGCAACCAAAGTAACAAGATCAACGGTATCACAAGCCCTGGATGTTTTGACACGTCTTAAAAAGGTTAAGAGAATTGGCCAAGGAAGAACGACAAGGTATCAAAAGGTGCTTTAGATGGATGGTACAATAATATTTATGCAAAAAATAAAATCGGCGGCATCGCTTCTCGTCATTGTGAGCATGTTCATGGGAAATGCTCTCCCGGCTTTCGCCCAGTTTCTAGAAGCAGAACCAGTAGTCGAGTCAATTGCTGAAGTCGAAGGAGAAGAGCCGGAAGTACAGACGACAGTAGAGATTGCGCCTGAAAATACCATAGAGACTTCAGTAGAAACCACTACAGAAACTGTCACGGAAATAGTCGCCGGAGACACGACCGCACCCGCAATTTCCGGAGTTGCCGACTTGTCACTCGGCATAAATGAAGTCACTATTGTCTAGACTACGGACGAACTGGCTACCTCTCGCCTTGAGTACGGCACGGCGGAAAGTTACGGTTCGCAGGCGACTCTCAATGCTACAGCTCTCTTGGCTCATACGGCCATTATTCTTGGACTTTCTCCCGGTACGACATACTACTATTGTATTCATGCGACTGATCTTTCTCACAACACGAGAAATTCATGCAGGCACTCTTTCAAGACATCAGATCATACAATCATCGAAGATACCACACCGCCCAATGTGACTCTCATAACGGTCACGCCGATAACAACAACTGGAGCAACGATCAATTTCACTACCGACAGGATCGGCAACGCCCGGGTTGAATACGGTACGACCGCAGGCTACGGAGAGACGACGATTCTTGATACGAATCTCGCGTTGACTCACGCAGTCACGCTTTCTAACCTTACGCCGAATACGCTCTACCATTACCGCATCATCACTAGCGACGAGGTCGGCAACGAGACCATCACGTCCGACGAAGAATTTACAACTGAACCTCTTGCAACCGAAGTCCACGTGATAACTCAAGGAGACGTGATCATTTCTACCGCTTCGACAATTAGCACAATTTCGGTCAGCGCTTCTACTGCCACTATTGGGTGGCATACGGATATCGCGGCTGATTCGCAAGTAGAATACGGCAATAGTGAGAATCTTGGTAGCTTTAGTATTTTAGATACGACACTTGTCAATTCTCACTCTGTCACTCTTTCCGGACTGACTCCCAATACCAATTACATATTTAGAGTCAGGTCTAAGCCTGCCGGTGCCACAGTGGCCAATGTTTCAGCTAATTATGAATTTGATACACTCAACTATTCGGTGCCAGTAGTCGCTCCAGCAAATATCATCTCTGTCTCTTCAAGCTCGGTTATGAGTACGGAAGCGACGATAACATGGACGACAGATAAGGGAGCAACATCGCAAGTGCAATATGGCATCAGCTCCGGCTATGGAGTACTAACTGCTGAAAGCACAACACTCGCCACCTCGCACTCCGTCTCTCTCACGAATCTTGAACGGGAGACAACGTATCACTTCAGAGTGAAGTCTACGGATGAAGCGTCAAATATCACCTTCTCGGAAGATTACACGTTTACCACCCCCGCTTCGCCGGAGCTTCAGCGAGGCGAGTCTGCTACATCTTCGAATAACATTGCAAACAATGTCGGTGGAAGCAGTATTCCGAGAGCCATAACCACACTTACCATCGGGGGCGAGGATGCTACATCGGTAGAATTGGAGTGGCATGTCGGCACAACTGATACGGACATCACAGCTCAATATGATGTTCGCTACAACACTTCGCCGATAGACGCTTCGAACTTCGCGCAAGCTATATCGGCCCAAATTGCACCTATTTACTACGGCGATGTGAGCCCAGTCGGAACGGAGCGTGCGTACATTGTTGCTGGGTTGAATCCGAACACAACATACTACTTCGCGGTGGAATCAAAACATGAGAACAGCGCCTATTCAGGTATTTCGAATGTTGTCTCAGTGAGAACCACTGGAGGAGCAAGCATCAACAACATACATAATCAGAACCAAGATAGTGTTCTTGAAGTCTCGACATCCGTAGGTCAACTCATCGTCAGTTCTGGTTACGGCAGCGGATCAGGAGGCACGGGCCGAGGCAGTTTTGAACCAACGCTGATCAAGGCAGAATCGGTGGATAAACAAATCGTATTCGAATGGAACAATCCTGGCGAAGCGAACTTCGTACGAACTGTCGTCGTCCGCAAAGAAGGCAGCTACCCAACATCGCCTACCGATGGACAAACTATCTATGAAGGCCGAGGAGATACCTACGCCGATACTGAACTCCAAAATGGCAAGACATACTACTACACCGTTTATTCGTACAACCATGCCAAAACATATTCAAAGGGCGTGAATGTTTCTCTTGCGCCGAATGCAGGCAACACGCAGGTGAAATTCAACGAGAGTGGTACGCTTGCTTCATCAACTCCAGTCTTTCATTTTGTAAAGACATGGCAGAAGGGTGATAGGGATATTGAGATAGAGCATTTGCAGGAACTATTGGTGGCGGATAAGGATTCATATCCTGAAAAATACGTCACCGGCTATTTCGGTTCTCTTACCGAAGCAGCACTCAAGCGTTTCCAGGCAAAGCATGGTCTTTCTCAAACGGGTAATATAGATGTTGCGACTCAGCAAAAACTCAACACTGTTTCCCAGTCCGAAACTAAGCTCAATATTCCCCATGATTTCGTTGTTTTCGGAACCGATCTCAAGCGTGGGGATGAGAGTCAAGCGGTGAAAGATCTTCAGCAGTATCTCATCTACGAAGGAAGCTATGTCGAAGCGATTGTCAGCGGCTACTTTGGGAACTTAACTCACAATGCCGTAAAGACATTCCAGGCAAAGTATGGCATTGACCCGGTATTAGGAATTGTCGGTCCAAAGACGCGACACAAGATGCAAGACTTGGTGGGGTTATAGAGTTAAATTACACGCTTAAAACAGAAACCGCAACAAAACTCTTTGTCTTTTTCTCAATTCTTTAGTAGTCACGTGAGTCGCACTACTCTCGCGAGTAATCGGGACACACCGATACTTAGTTGTCAAGGCGGACGTATAGTCTCAATAGCTTCCCACCACTTGATGGAATAACATCAAGCTATGGCATACACAATAAATCCGAATCTTCCCAGGATAAGACGGGAGGCGGCGCAGTTAGTGAGGAAAGGTTGGAGTGCAAGAAAGGTAAGCAGATATCTAGGGTATCATCACACCACTATCATGGATTGGGTGAGATTAGCGAAAAAGATTGGGTATCATCCGATACCTACCCAATCATCAAGACCAAAGTCTCATCCCAGGAGACTAAGTTTGGAGATTGAGAATAAAATCATTGAGATCAGAAGAAAACATAATCGATATGGAAAAGCAATACATAAAGAGTTGGAGAATCTGGGAATCAACGTCTCTCTGTCTTCAGTGAATCGAACTTTAGACAGGTACGGATACTTAAAGAAGAAATCTCCATGGAAAAGATTCCATCCTCACATAGATCGTCCGGAAGCGCTTAAACGAGGGGATTTAGTGCAGATTGACACTATTCATCGAATGGTCGACAAAAAGAAAAGAATCTACGTTTTTTCTTTAATCGATATTTATTCAAGAGATACATATGCCAAAGCTTACGAGAAAATGAACGCTGCCACCGCTCTTGAATTTGTTCGGGAAGCTGAAAGAGAGCTGGGGTTTCACTTCCATATGATTCAATCTGATCATGGTCCCGAGTTTGGTAAATGGTTTGTTTCCCAAATCAAAAAATCTCATCGTTACTCAAGAATCGGAAGACCGAACGATAATGCTCATGTGGAGAGATTTAACAGAACACTTCAGGAAGAATGCTTGGATAAAGTTTCTAATGATGTTTCTGAAATCAACCGAGCCTTAAAAGAATACTTGCGCTATTATAAATACGAACGGCTACATGCCGGAATTAATTTCTTAACCCCCTCTCAGGTGGTGTGAAGCTATTGGAGACTAAACG
>JAUSDP010000088.1 GCA_030650605.1 bacterium | reverse complement strand
AGCAATTTAAGAATTTCATCAAATTTCTCCAAAAAGTAATCTTTCAAAAATCACGCGCAAGTGTGCGTAATGCAAAATCAGACTAAGTTACTTTTGAGGGAAATTCAAGGATAAAAAATGTGCTGTTGCACAATATCGGCGTGGCAATTTTATTGTGGATGTAAGCCGAAAAAGTAGTTTCGTAGGGCGCGCCACGCGCACCGATGCAGCAAAATCAAAAGCGGTATTTGTTGATAAATATAAATGTAATTGGTGCGCATGGCGCACCTTACGAGCGAACGCTACGCTTCCCAAAGGGCATACAAAGCTGTGTAGGTACGATTAAGTGCAACGTAATCGTACGGTTGAATTCACGCAAGCTTCGAGGTCGAACATGCGTGCGATTATTAATCGCACCTACTCGGCTACGATTGTGGGTTACAGCCTTATAGAGTTCAGCTATACAAAAAAATTTCATGCTGCTAACAACGGATATGTAATTGCAGCCATAAGACCCAACCCAAATGAAATAACATCTGTCTTTGCGTATTGCTGTTTCTCGTCAAGTTGGGTTTTCCAAAAGGTTTGCGAAAGCCCCGCTAGCCCAAGGGCAACAATTATCGTGGCTAAATACGATTTGTTGTAGATTAACTCCAATCCGTAGATAACAAAAAATGCCCAACTAAAAATTGGATGGAATATACGAAGAACGGTATTCATGATTGTTTCAATTCTTTTTGGACAGCTAAGTAGCACGGATGAAATCCGCACGCTTGTTCAACAATCACCGCGACGCGGGTTGCACCCGCCCTACGTTTTTCAAAGCATCAAGCCCGCAAATCCTTAACCTTCTCAACCTTACGTTGCAAGACAAAAATCGGTTGTGCCCACTCTGTGTCTTTTTTCTTTTTGCTGGTAATCAGCGTCAATTCCGATGGGTCGTAGACGTCGGTGTTGTGCGTTAGCGGTGTGGTCATCAGGTATTGCGCGTCGGTGTTTTTCAGGAACTCGCCTACCAGCTGGATGTTGCGGATATCCAGATGGGCGAAGGGTTCGTCGATGAAGACGAAGCCGCCTGAGCCGTCTTCTGATTTTAATAAACCGATCAGCAGGATCAGCGATTTCATTACCTGTTGGCCGCCGGAGGCTTCGCCGTCGTT
>JAUSDP010000087.1 GCA_030650605.1 bacterium | reverse complement strand
TCGTCTTCCGGCGCGCGCGCGCCGGACCCCACCAGTGGCTTCTGTGCCGGCTCCATGCGCGCAGGCCGCGGCTCCTGGCGTCCCGGAAGCTGGAGCTGCTCACGCATCCAGTCTTCATCACCCTCGCCCCACGTCAGCGTTCCCGCCGTGAGCGGCTGCAGGAGCCCCGCCAGGGCGCTGGCACTGCGCCGGCTGATGGTCGCCGAGAGCTTCGGGTACTGGTCCGTGGCGAGGTTGTAGCTCACCATCTGCGGGATGATGCTGCGGTTGATGCGCGCACACAGGTAATCCGCAATGGCCTCCAGGGAGAGTAGGAACAGGTCGGTCTGGTCGGTGCTGAGCGCGTAGGCGCCGCCCGCACCCTCCTGGCCGAGGTTCAGAAAGCCCGCCAGTACCGACTTCGCAATCTCCGCGTCGTGGTGGTGGATGGCCGCCATGATGTCCGGCGTCTTCAGCTCCAGCGAGAAGTTCTCAACGCTGTAGCCCTGGCCATCCGCGCCGTTAGGGATCACGATGGCGCCACTCTCATTGACGATCAGCCGCTCCAGGCTCGTGAGAAAATCGTCTTGCTCGCCCTTCGCCGCGCCCTGCGGGTACTTGCCGATGGGCGTTCCCACCGCCGCGCGCTCCAGCCCAATCGCCTGTACGCGGTACAGGGTGTCCTTCACAAGCCAGTGCTTGTAAGGCGCGCGGAGGACACTCTGCCCCTCCGGGTTGCCGTAGTCACCCATGTGCGTGAGCAGGAGCAGCGCCTCGCCGGGAATGAGCTCCTCGCGCCAGTTCACGCCGTCCGTGCCGTACTGCCACACGCCGGTGACGTGCCCCTGCTCGTCGAACTGCCAGTTGCGCCCGCCCTGCAGGATCGTCCGTGGATGCAGGGGTCGCAGCTCGTCAAGCACTACCTGCCCGCCCTCGAGCCGCCAGTTTTTGGCCGCGCAGTGGAAGCCGTACTGCAGATACGCGAGGAGCTGGCGCACCTCGTCTTCCCAGCAGCATCCCAACCGCTGGAAGAGCTGCTCTTCCACGAGTGCCGCCGCCGCCTGCGCTTTCGCATCCTGCCCTGCCGGCTCCACCACCCACGCCGCCGCAATGATCGGCAACTGAAGCGCCGAGAGGATCGCCTGGATCATCCCGTCGGAGCGCATCCGCGCGTAGACGCCGATCCGCTTCGTAGCCGCCAGCGCCGGAAGGTAATCCTCGGAGATCAACCCCCCCCAGCGCTGGATACCCGTGAAGCCGATGGAGCGCACCTCCGGCCGGCTCCTGGTCTCCGTACCGTTCGCGGTCGCCATCAGATCACCACCTCAGGCCCGCCGTGAGGGGGCGGCGCGTGCCCGTCGTCGGCGTGCCGGATACTGTCTGCGCGAGCTGCGCGAATGCCCCGCTCGCCGCGTCTACCTGGTCGTCATGGGCCGCGGAAGGAAAGCTGCAGACCTCATCGAGGAAGGCCGATACCCAGGCCCCCCGCACCAGCCGCACCAGTCCGCCCTCCGCCTGCGCGGCCCACGGCGCGGCCCGCGTGTACTTGTCCGCGGTCACGCTCACGGCCCGGATGGAGTACCCGGAGCCTACCGGGTCCCGCAGCAGGTCCTGCGCGATGGCGGTCCCGCTGCTGGTGTCCTCGATGCAGATCGGCACGCCCTTCCCGTCCCGCACAGCGGTCTGCAGGATCACGCGCTTGGCGTCGGGGTACTCCCAGCGGCCCCGCACCACATCCGCGATCACCCACTCCCCGCTGTGCGTGCGTCCCACGAGCGCCCCGGCGGTATAGTCGCTCGACTCTTTGGCTTTCGCCGCGCAGTCCCAGAACCGCACCCAGCGCGTGCAGAGCGGCGGCGCCTCCACGGTCTCGAACCACTCGCGCTTGAACAGCCCGCCCTCCCGCGGCCGGGGCCGCTGCTGGTAAAGCGCGCTCCACGCATAGCCACCCACCGTGCGCTCGATCTGGCGCAGGTGCTCCACCGAGTGCCGCTCCGGACAGAGCGCCTCACCGGTCCGGCGCCAGTCCGGCTCCAGCGTGCAGGTGGACGGCACCGCCAGCGGCTCCGGCTCCGCGATGGCGGGCCAGGAAACGATGTGCCAGCGCTCCGGCCGGTCGTCTTCCGCCTCTTCTGCGAGCAGCCAGCCGGAAAGATCATCTTCATGCCAGCGGGTCTGTATTACGACGCAGGCACCGGCGCCCGGCTCCTCGCGGGTGTACCAGGAGCTCTGGTACCACTCTTTCTGCTTCTCACGGATGGCAGCCGACTGCGCTTCCTCGGAGTTCTTCAGCGGGTCGTCAATAATGCCGAGGTGCCAGCCCTTGCCGGTAATCGGGCCGCCGACCCCGGCGGCCCACAAGCCACCGCCGCGCGGCGTCTCCCAATGCTTAACGGCGGCGGCAGAGCTAGCCAGCTCGTCACCCATCGCCACATAGAACTGCCGCGAAGCGCGGGAAAGCGTGTACGCCAGCTCCGCGCCGTAGCTGGCCAGTCCGACCCAGCGCTCCGGGTAGCGATAGAGGTAGTACGCCGAGAACAGGCGGGAAACCGCCTGGCTCTTGCCGTGCCGGGGCGGCATGAAGACCATCACCCGATTCAGCTTGCCGTCTGCCACGCGCTGGAGCACGTCGGCCAGCAGCGCACAGTGCCGGTACCACTGGTAGCCCGGCCAGGCCCGGCACACCCACTCGCGGAAGGTCAGCGGAGCTGCCCGTGGGGCAGCCTGGTTGCTGCCGGCCACGCCGTCAGTGGACGCCAGCGCCCTCCGGAACGCCCGGGATGTTGGGGTCTCGGCGGTCGAAAACCTCATACTCGAAGCGGCGCCCGACCCGCCGTGCCACGTCAACGCCGGCCTCCTTGGCGGTCATGTCAATCCACCGCACGAAGAGTACCATCATCTGGCTCTCGGTCATGGTCGCCTCGCGCCGCGCCATGACGGCGTCGGCTTTGATGGCAATCTCCGCCCGCGCTTTGGCGACCGTCAACACCTCGGTACGCGCCGCCTCGTACTGGCTGCCCTGCTCCGCCAGCTCCTTCAGCCGCTCGATGCCCTCGCGAAGCTTCTTGGCGTCCGGACTGACCAGCGCCGACTGCCGGATGGTTTCAGCCGTCGCGCCGATCGCTTTGATCCACTCGCCGGATAGGCCCGCCGAGAGTGCCTCTACACGCTCGGTGAGGAGCAGGTCGAAGAGCGCCAGCTCCGCGTCCGCTTTCAGCAGGTCAGGGTCGCTAGCGAGCTGCGAGAACCGCTCGCCGAAGATACGTAGGTACGCGGCGCCGCGGCCGGTCTTGATCTTCGCCCCCGTGCTGGCGCCGCCGTGCTGGCGGCAGCGGCCGTTCTTCATCCCAGGCGACTTACACGGATCCCCGGACCGCGTCTTTGCACCGCAGGCTGCCATCCGCGAACTCCCGCATGGGCTTTTTACAGCGCATGAACTACTCTGCCAGTTCCCGCAGCATCGCGTTCAGCACTGCGTCAGGATCATCGCCGTCCGGAAGCCGGTACACGCTCGACAAGCCCCCGCCCATCGCGCCCGTGAACACCGCGTTGAGTTCCCGGTGCCCCACGTCGTA
>JAUSDP010000078.1 GCA_030650605.1 bacterium | reverse complement strand
AATTATTCCTCCTACACCCACACCAACTCCAACTCCTACACCCACTCCAATAACATTGGTTGTACCTGCAACGCTCGAAGCTGAAAATATGACCACTAAGACTATTGGTGTGGCTGTGACGGGCGGTTGGAATTTGTGGGCAGAGGGTTATATCACGCAAGCCGTTAAGTTTCCAACGATCGGAACATATCAATTTACTGTAACTGCAAGAGGTGATTCTGCCGCAGGAGTTTGGCCGAATGCGGAACTTAGGATTGATCAAGCTGTGATTACAAGTTTTGCCGTTGATTCGTCTATTTTGAAAACATTTACTTTGTCGGCTCCAATTTCTGCAGGAGACCACAATGTAGCCATAGCCTTTACGAATGATTTCTATAATCCAGGTGTGGCAGATAGAAATTTAATTGTAGACAAAATTGTGATTACTCCAGTTCCTACACCAATCCAAACTCCTACACCCCCAGTTCCAACACCAATTCCACCAACCCCCCCATCACCTGCTTCCACCCCTTCGATTCCCTCAGGGCAAGCAAAATTCTCTTTGAACGACCGAGTTCAAGTAAATGCCACTACTCTTAATGTTCGTTCTACCGCTAACGGAATATCTCTCGGCACACAAACAACAAATGCTCTCGGAACAGTTATCGGAGGGCCAATTAACCTTGGAGGTTTCAACTGGTGGAATATTAACTTTGATACCGGAGTAGACGGCTGGTCAGCAGAAGATTTTCTGGTGAAGTTTATTGCACTAGCACCCGTGCTCCCACCTCCGGTTACAACTCCCACCCCAACTCCTCTCTCTGTAACAATCTCACTCCCGTCGACAAACTTCATTGCTAATCAAAATGGGAGCAATGTTTTTACCACCGTTACAGCCGTTCCATCTCGCGTGGTTACAAAGGTTGAGCTTTCTCGTGACACGTTTGCTCCATTTTTAATAGACACAGCCGCACCCTATGTATTCACTTGGTGTGTGACATGTTTTAAAGCAAACGAATTACTACCGAGAACGACTATACTGCATGCAACCGCGTACGCATCCGACGGCATCATAGCTAACGCAGATATTGTGGTAACAGTAAATCCATTTATCACGCCAAGCCCTGCCACCCCACCTCCGGTTACAACTCCTCCTGCAACAACTCAACCACCATTAGCTCCAGTAATTTCTAAACTGAAAGCTTCAATCAATAAAGGTCAGGCCACTATTGAATGGTCTACTGATACCCCTGCCACTGCCTGGGTAGATTACGGACTCACCACTTCTTACGGATTATCATCACAAACGGATTTTGTTCTGGATCGTAATCACAAAATTGTTCTCCCTAATCTAAATCCTGGCCTCTACAATTTCCGAGCCTCTTCAATTGCTTCTAATAGTACCGGCACATCGGGCAATATCACTTTCGAGATCAGATCTAAACCTCTGAAGATTCCATCAATCACGGTAACCCCGGGTTCCATCATCTTGAATTGGCCTCAAATCAATTTTCCCGGATATGTTGGAGTGTCTATTCTGCGCTCTACAACGGGTTTTATCACTACTTATGATCCTGCATCTCACATCGCTACTACAACCGTAAACACTTATACCGACAAGGATGTAATTCCGGATACTGTCTATTACTACTCGTTATTTGTGTACGACGATCAGGACAATTACTCTGATCCGACGATCGTAAGCTTCAAGGCTCCTGTGCCATCTTCTATCCCTGCTTCGGTCACGACTTCCGTAGCCCCATCGACTGCTCCCAGTGTTTCAAGTGGAAGCGGTGGTGGAGGGGGTCCTTCGACAAGCTCAGGATCTTCGAGCGGTAGCCGTAATGTCATTTCGTCATCTGCAAATGTCACAACTGCCGTCGGACTACTACCTTCCAATTTCAATTCCTTGACTCAAGCACAAAAGGTGACAGTTCTTTCAGCCAAGATTGTTGAATTGCGAACTCTCATCAACAATATGTTGATTAGCCAAGGACAAGCTCCCATCTCACTCTCGTCCTGCACTTTCACTAGAAACTTATCTATCGGTCTTCTAGGAGAAGATGTCAGATGTCTGCAGAAATATTTAAATGACAATGGTTTTACTATCTCCACTTCCGGTCCCGGTTCCTCCGGTCGCGAGAGTAATTATTTCGGTCCCGCTACCAGAAGCGCTATCATGCGATGGCAACAGACTCACCGTATCTCTCCTTCTACCGGCTATTTCGGACCCGTCTCGAGAAACAAATATCTGGAAGTGGGGAGGTGAGGGAAATCCTGGACTATTCTCTTGAAGTATTATATAATTGGGAAGGTATCGGATAGTTGATCCGACGTTACAGTCGGATAGGAAAGTCCGAACATTCGCCAGTTTTATTCACCGCAGGTGAGTATAAAATTGAGCGTCCCGAGTTTATCGAGGGACTAATCCTTCGACTTCGCTCAGGACATTCGTCTCTGAGAGACTCAGTCTCGAAGAGATCCACAATTTTGTATCACTTGGGGTGAACAAAATTGGGAGGGTAGCAGGTAACGCCTGTCGTGGGTAACCATAGAGATGCGAGCAGAAACGACCCGGTTAAGTCCGGCTGAAACGGTCCCGACGCTACAGTCGAGACTCCGACCTCGTAAGAGCGTCGGAGCAAAATTCTTACCTGAATGCAAGGCCGTGCGCCAATTTTGTCCGCTAGAGGCGGTAACAAAATTGAGCGTTCCGAGCGGAGCGAGGAATAATCCTTCACTTCGTTCAGGACACTCAATCTTGTTGCCACCTGCGGTGGGCAAGATTGGTGAGTGCCGCTATAGGTTCTAAGTGATTAGAATCACAGATAAATAACTATCGATAACAGAATTCGGCTTATAGATACCCACAAAGCGCCTACAAGGGCGCTTTGTGTTGTGTTAGAATATATTCATTAGAAATTAATTGTTAGTAATTATTATTCATATGCCTATAGTCCACAAACTTAGTTTTTTTATTACTCTCGCACTTCTATTTCTCCTACCGATATTTTTTATCCCCGGAGGGGCTCTTAACCTAGAAGTTGCTAAGTCGACTCTCTTCTCTTTCGGGGTCATCGTTGTGGCCCTAGTTTTTTTATTCGAGGTATGGCAAGAAGAAAGGTTGGATATTCCCTGGCACCCAATTATTTTTGCAGTCGTTCTTCTGCCTCTGGTCTATGCTCTATCTGCTCTCTTGAGCACACCATCCTCTCTCTCATTACTTGGTTACAATTTTGAGGTTGGAACTTTTGGTTTTATGCTTCTTGGTTCTACTATCTTAATACTCGTGGCGATAATCTTTTCAGATACTTCACGAGTTCTTCAAGCTTTGGTTGTCTTTTTTATTTCTATGTCAATTCTGGTTCTCTTTGTGGCTATCAAAATTCTGTTTGGTGGCGATGTTTTAATCTGGGGAAACTTCTTTGGCAATATGGGTAACCCCGTCGGTAATTGGACTGATTTGGCAGTTTCCTTTGGGCTCCTGTCGGCTTTAACTGCTTTGGCACTTGGTATGATTCCAATGAAGCTGTCTGCTAGAGTTCTTGTCTACCTTGTCTTCTTCCTTGGAGTGATTATATTGTTCATTATTAATTTCTCAATCGCATTTACTCTGACATTGGTAGTTTCTATTTTTCTTTTTGTCTATTTCTCGAAAGTAGAAAAACATTTCTTCAGTACGGCCAGTACTTTGCCGTTGATATCGACCCACTTTCTTCTTAGGCCGACTTTCTTACCGATCGTTCTTGGTGTAGTTTCTCTCATCGGTCTTATTAATCCGACAATCTCTGAGACTCGAGGCACATTAGGCGATGTGATATCGAGTACTTTTAAAGTTGTAAATATCGATGTTCGCCCTTCTTTTTCCGCTACTTTAGGGATCTCGAAAGCAGTACTCTCTCAAGATGGTTTACTTGGCTCGGGTCCTAATACCTTCGGGCGTGATTGGCTTATCTACAAACCGGTAAATATAAATACCACTTCTTTCTGGGCCACGGCCTTTCCATTTGGGATTGGATTTATACCGACGCAGATAGCCAGTACCGGTCTTCTCGGTTCCGCTTTGTGGATTGCCTTTTTTGCACTTCTCGCCTTTCTAGTAATAAAAGTTCTGAGTCGTATGCCAGAATCTAGAGATGAACGCTTTACGCTTGTCTCCACTCTTTTGCTCACTATATTATTGTGGGTTTCAAGTTTTCTCTACACTCCGTCGGGAACAATGCTTATGCTCGCCTTCATTTTCTCCGGAATTTTTGTGGCGGTCAGCATGAGAATGGGTATTATTTCTACTCATGTAATTAACTTAAAAAAATCTCCACAAGTCCACTTCGTTTCTATTTTATTTTTAGTCATAATTGCACTCGGCACTCTTTCCCTCGGTTGGGTTGGGTTCAATAAGACAGCCTCAGCATTCCATTTTAAGAAAGCTGTCAATCTTTCTAACACTGCCGGCACTACTCTTGTTGAGGTGGAAGAACGTCTCAATAAGGCAGTGACATTTGCTCCAGTAGATATGCATTATGTGGCACTCTCGCGTGTTAACTTTGCCAAGGCTCAAGTGGCGGTGTCTGCTACCACTGGTACTCCGGAAGAGAATCGAGCACTTTTTGACGAAGCTCTTAGAAAAAGTATTGAGTCGGCGAGAATGGCTGTCAGTCTAAATCCAACTAGTTATGATAACTGGGTTTCTCTCGGTATGATTTATAGCGCACTGGTCCCACCTCCACTCTCAGTTGATGGGGCTTACGAAAATGCCCAGTTTGCTTATTCCGAAGCAAGTTCGAAAAATCCTACCAATCCGGAATTGTCACTTTTGCTGGCTAGACTGGAACTGAATCGTGGTGATAAGGTAGCTGCCCGTTCGTTTATCAGAAGATCTCTGGCTCTTAAGGAAAACTATGCTGATGCTTATCTTTTGCTTGCTCAATTAGAGGTTCAGGAAGGGAACACAACGGGGGCTATTGCTTCTGCCGAAAGGTTGGCTATCTTGATGCCCAATAATTCTGGTATCTATTTTGAGTTAGGCTTACTTAAATATTCAAATAAAGATTATCTTGGTGCGGTGGAAGTTCTTAAACTTGCACTTGCTACAACACCTGATTATGCTAATGCTAAGTTTTATCTTGGTCTAGCTCTTCTACAACTTTCACGGATTGAAGAAGCTCGAGCAGAGTTCGAAGCCCTCTTGTTGACTAATCCAGATAGTGCAGAAGTTCGTACTATACTTGAGGCTTTACGTAAGAACACGAACCCGCTTTAAACCCAATGGTTCGAAAGTTTTTCGGTTTTCTTTACAGAGAGACAGGCACTATTAATCAGGCAGCACTATTATTGGGTTTGTTTGCTTTCTTCTCTCAAGTTCTGGCTTTCTTGCGAGACAGACTCTTGGCACACATATTCGGCGCGGGAACGGAACTCGACATCTACTATGCCGCTTTTCGTATTCCAGATTTTATCTTTGTGACGGTAGCTTCGGTAGTTTCTCTCTCAGTTCTTATTCCATTTATTATTGAAGAAGAGAGTCGTGGTCCAGAGGCGTTACGGAGTTTTATTAACAATATTTTCTCTTTCTTTTCGATTCTTATCATTATTATCTCTGGCCTGACTTTTTTTCTCATGCCTGTTGTTTCAAAAGTATTATTTAAGGGCTTTTCTGATTCAGCTCTAACTGAAGTCATCTTCATCTCTCGCATCCTGCTTCTCTCGCCAGTTATTCTTGGTTTCTCGAACCTTCTTGGTTCTTTAGTTCAAGCTTATAATCGGTTTGCTATCTATGCTCTCGCGCCACTTCTTTATAATGCTGGCATTATTGTTGGTATTATTTTCATCGCTACACATCTGGGCGTTATGGGAGTTGCTATCGGTATCATCATTGGAGCAAGTTTGCATGCTTTGGTGCAAGTACCTTTTGTAATTAAGCAAGGTCTTCTTCCCAGATTTTCTCTTAAATTTAATTTTGCTCTTATAGTAAGGGTGGTTAAGATTTCTATGCCTCGGACGTTAACTTTGTCGATGAGCGCTATCTCTATGATTTTTTTGGTTTCTTTGGCGTCTCTAATGTCAACTGGTTCTATTTCGATTCTTTCTTTTTCCTTTAATCTGCAATCCGTACCGCTTTCTATCATTGGAGTCTCGTATTCTTTGGCTGTTTTTCCGACTCTCTCAAGGCGTTTCAAAGAGAATAATCTTGATGCTTTTCGAGCACAGATGATAGTTACTGCCCGCTTTATAATATTCTGGTCATTACCTATCTCGGCGCTTTTTATCGTCTTACGCGCGCAAATTGTACGAGTTGTTCTTGGTTCCGGACTCTTTGGTTGGGATGATACTCGTTTGACCGCGGCCGCTTTGGCGCTCTTTGCTGTCTCATCTATGTTTCAATGTCTCTTGCTCTTATTTATAAGAGGGTTTTATTCAGCTGGTTTCACCAAGACGCCATTCTTCATTAATCTTATTTCGACATTTATTCTATTTCTCGGTGCGTGGGGTTTAGTTCAAATATTCTATTTCTCTTTAGAGTTTCGATATTTCATTGGTGCACTTCTCAAGGTAGAAGATTTACCCGATACGGTCGTGCTTATGCTTTCACTCAGTTTCTCAATTGCTACAATCATAAACTGCATTGTCCATTGGATGGCATTCGAGCGAATTTTCGGTGGTTTTTCGCGTGGGATTGCTAGAACAGTTTTTGAAGGTCTGGGCACCTCAGTTATCATGGGTACGGTCGCCTATGCTGGACTTAATATCTTTGCGACTTTCATAGACAATTCTTCTCTTCTCGGCATTTTTCTGCAGGGTCTCTTGTCAGGTCTTATTTCTCTTGGTGCGGGTATTGTAATCCTTTTTGCCTTGAAGAGTAGGGAACTTTCCGAAATTTGGAATGTGGTCCATGGTAAGTTCTGGAAAACAAAAATAATTGCTGCTGATCCTGAAATCGTGTAAGGTTCTTCTCATAAATCATATGAATAATATTCGCAACTTTTCCATCATTGCTCATATTGATCACGGCAAATCCACTTTGGCGGATCGGATGCTTGAGTTGACTGGCACTATAGAAAAGCGAGATATGCGCGACCAAGTGCTTGATTCTATGGAACTTGAACGTGAACGCGGTATTACCATAAAAATGCAACCGGTTCGAATGCTGTGGCATTCGAACCGTCCTGAGCGAAGCGAAGGGCAGGAATACATCCTCAACTTGATAGATACTCCCGGCCACATCGATTTTTCCTACGAAGTTTCAAGGGCTCTTCGCGCGGTGGAGGGCTCGATACTTCTAGTAGATGCCACACAAGGAGTGCAGGCTCAAACCTTGACTACTCTCGAAATGGCCGAATCCGCTGGACTCAAAATTATTCCAGTCATCTCAAAGATAGATTCTCCGTTAGCTAGAATTGAAGAAGTTAGTGATGAAATTGTGAAGCTGCTGAAAGTTAATAGGGAAGATATCGTTCTTGTTTCCGGCAAGACTGGAGAAGGAGTCTCAGAGCTTCTAAGTGAGATTGTCAGGCGTGTACCGGCGCCAAAGCAGACTAACGAAAATTCTTTCGGTTCTCTAGTTTTTGATTTTAACTATTCCAATCATCGCGGAGTGATAGTGTTTGTTAGAGTTTTTAATGGGGCAGTCAAAAAAGGTGACAGGCTAAGATTCAAAGTGGCCGGTAAGGAATTTCAGGCGCTTGAAGTGGGATTCCTTGCGCCAGCTGAGAAGGAAGCCCGTCAGATCTCTTCTGGGGAGATTGGATATATTGTTACCGGTATAAAGGAACCTGGCATAGCGTCTGTGGGAGATACGGTAGCTTCTTTACTTGATTCATCTGAACCTCTTTCTGGTTATGAGAAATCTCGGCCGGTAGTTTGGGCATCCATTTATCCAGAAAGTCAGGACGATTTCACTCACTTGCGTCAGGCTCTTTTGAAATTACGTTTATCAGATTCGGCCTTCTCTTTCGAAGAAGAATCTTCGGGAGTACTCGGTCGAGGTTTCCGTGTTGGTTTTCTTGGTATGCTTCATCTTGAGATTATTACCGAAAGGTTAAGACGTGAGTTTAATCTACCCTTAGTGATAACTTTACCAAGTATTACCTATAGGATTGTATATAAAGACGGGAGTGAGGGTAATGTATATACCCCGTCTTTTTTTCCTGAAGACTATCTGATCAATTCGGTTTGGGAACCATGGGTGAAGGCTACTATCATTATTCCACCAGTATTTATCAGTCGAGTCATTCAACTTCTCTATGAATTTGAAGCGGAACTTGGAGAAACAAAAGACTTCGGCAAGGGACGGACATCTCTTACTTTCGAAATGTCACTTCGAGAACTAATGAGGGGATTTTTTGATAAACTTAAGAGTGTGACATCCGGCTTCGGTTCCGTTTCCTATTCTATCTCTAGTGAACGGTTGGCAGATGTGACTCGTCTAGATATCTTGATTGCCGATGAAGTAGTTCCAGCTTTTGCAAAAGTTATTTCTCGTCGCCAAATAGAAACAGAGTCAGAATTGGATGTAGATAAATTGGCTAATGTTTTGCCCCGACAAATGTTTACTCTTAAGATTCAAGCCAGAGCTCTAGGTCGTATTATCGCTTCCCGTACTTTAAGTGGTATGAAGAAAGATGTGACGCAACATATGTATGGCGGTGACATCACTCGTAAAATGAAACTTCGTGAGAAACAGAAGAAAGGCAAAAAGAAAATGAAGGAGCGCGGAAAAGTTAATATTCCTCAAGACGTTTTTCTAAAAATGATTCGTCGCGGCTAGCCTTAGTTTTTTAGAAAAAAGGCGAATAGAGAAGAATCATACTTAAGATGATGAGGATAGAGAGTGCCATCCAAGCTATTTTCACTTTTTTCTTGTGTCTTCTATCGAATAACATTTGTAATATAATAACATACGAAATGGAAAAATCCCAAAGAAAGCAAAGAATCAGGCGCATCATATACTCTATTCCTTCGCTTATTGCCTTATCGTTTATGACCTTTCTTCTTGCTAAAGGGGCAGTGTTAGTTATGAATAAAGAGTGGCAAAGTAAAGCGCAGTCTAAGAATCTGGAACAGAAAATGGCTACTCTAGTGATCCGAGAACGAGAACTTAGAGAAAACATTGCTCGTCTAGAGACTGAGGAAGGAATAAAAGATGAAATTAGAAGAAGATTTAGTGTAACGCAAGAAGGTGAGCTTGTGGCTGTGATTGTTGATGACAGTAGAGTTTCCACCTCAACTGATTCATCTTTGTGGCCTTGGTACAAAAAATTTTGGAATGTTATAATATCACTCTATGAATAACAAAAAAGTAGAAATTTATTCGACTGAAAGCTGCCACTTTTGCCAGATGACTAAGGAGTTTTTTATTGCCAATAATGTTCCTTTTACCAATTATAATGTTGGTATTGATACAATTAAGAGGAAGGAAATGATTGAAAAGAGTGGGCAAATGGGTGTACCAGTTATAGTTATTGACGACAAAGATATTGTTGTAGGTTTTGACAAGAATAAGCTTTCTGAATTCTTAGTAATTACCAATTAAATTGGCGCAGTATTCTTGGTGAAGTCGAAGTGAGCCGTACCGCTGACAATTTTCCTGACATGCAGAAAGAAAAATAACAACAACTCTTCTATAGATTATGTAGTTGTGGTTCGGTTTAAGTCAATCAATCATAATGAAAAACGATTATAAACTGCAGTGATTAAGCAGGCCGCTACATAAAAAATAAAAGAAGTAGATATGACGAACATCAGTATTCCAAGAAAAGGCGATATGAAGCCAAAAAATAATGGCACTGCAAAAACAAACAAAATTGGTTCTGGTAATATAATAAGAAGCTCTGGAAGCCAAATAAATAACCCTACTATTGACCACAAAACACAAAAAACAATCCATGTATTTTTTTGTGGTGTAAAAAAAGTCATAAATATGGTCTCTATTGGTGTTTTTCTAAGAGAGATACGCGGCGCGAGAGGGCGGCAAATTCTTCAACATCAACCTTCTTTTTAAAACCGCTTTTGATGAATTCAATATCTTCTTTAACTATCTCAATATTAACAGCCAGTTTTCCAATCATTTCAGTGTGTACATCTATAGTTTTTCTAATCATCCCTGTGTCTTTTTTAATATCGCCATACTGCTCTGCTACCAATGAAACCTTATCATCAACGTGTTCAAGCATAACGCCCAAGCGCCTCACCTCGAAAGTAACCGCATCAGATTTATTTTCATATTTTTTCTTGGCCTTTTTCATAAAGCTATTATATAAGACTAGCTTTCTTTTTACCAACTAGTGCCGCGGGGGTGAATCGAACACCCGACGCCTACCTCTTCAGGGTAGCGCTCTGCCACTGAGCTACCGCGGCATAATTTTCTCTTCAGGGAAGTACTCTACTTCACCCCGCCCCTTGCGGGCGGGGCAAGCTGACCTGCCTGCCGGCAGGCAGGGCTATCTCGGCATATTTTGCCTTAAATTTAAACATTGAGTAATTCTCTAAAGCCATTATAATTCTTCAAGGCTTGATCAAGAAACGGTTGAAGGTAAATGTAACCAACCACCAGAGGCACTATGACAATAGCTGCTTTTATGAATCCCCAAAGTACGGCCCATCGAGCCGCCCTTTGCATTTTGCGGAGAATCTGATTATTTTCTTCTCCTAGCTTCAGGGAACGTTCTAGAAGCGCTTTTTCTTCGGGATTCATCCCGTTAGAAGTTAAGATAATAATTCATATCTTTTTATAGAACCTCCGCTTTGTAAGTCAATGGGACTTCTAACGGGATTCATAAGTAAGAATTATAGCAAAATATCGGTTTTTTTCAAATTTCGTGTTATATTCTTTGCACTTGCCGCCTGTCGCTTACACGGCGTCGGCAGTGTTCGGAGACAATGAGTAAGCGAGCTTTCTCGCTACTCCTCA
>JAUSDP010000067.1 GCA_030650605.1 bacterium | reverse complement strand
TTAGAGAAAGGTTTTTCTAATGATCCAGAATATGACGCCAGATTATTTGCAGGAGCTGGGGTATACGAGGGACAAGAAATGATTGATTTAGTTAAAGAAAAGAAATAGAACGAAGTCAACAGAAATACATAGGTGAGTCCTGTGTAAGTTGTCACTCGCTTTCATAAAAAACTGAAGGTCGGCAGAAATGCCGACCTTATTTGGTGTTAAGACATGTTGTTTTTTGTTTGGAGCGAACTAGACGCTTTACACGCTCAACGATTTTGTCGAGCATTTGCGCAGCTCTCCTACACCCCAATGCTCGTAGAATGATTAGTACTGCGAGCGTCAGCATTGTCAGCATGAAGACCCCCTTTCCTGAACTCTCTAATATTTATTATAACAGAAATTCTACCGTATAACAAATCAGATTATTTTGGTGGACTTAGTGAGCAAAAATTAAATGTTTTACATAGGCGGGGGCTATGTAATCATATTATTCTGCAGCTCCTTTGCAGTCGTTGAGGATACCAGATAACTCTCCTTGTGCCTCGACAGAGAGAGGTCCGGTTTTATTTTTACTTTGCCAAGTTGCAATGTTGTCTCTACACTCACTAAGTTTATCTGAGGCAGTCTCCAATGAGTCCGAGGTTTTCTCATCTTTCGTAAAGAATAATACTGCAAATACAATTGCCACAATTCCCAAAACAATTGACACGTTTCTATACATATTTTCCTTCGGCATAAATAGATTATTTATTCTTATAAACCTCTCTTATTATACCAAACATTAACTCCCGTAAGGGAACTAATGTTTTAAACTTGTGGACTTAGTGAGCGAAAATTGCCTTACCCGTCCGAAGCTTCAGCGAAGGAGGGGAACCAGCTACACTCTTGGGTTTTTGAAGCGTCTGAGGTGATTCTAGGAGGTGTGGACAACTATGAAATTATAAGTATGCTTTATCGTCTATAATGAGTATGTATCCAATGGCTCTAACTAAATCTCAAAAGCTTATCTATGCCCTTATTAATAAGCTGGGGGTGGCGGATGATAAGGTTAAATTAGCTAAACTGGCTTATTTTTCGGATTTTATTCACTACGCATTTAATAATAAGCCTATATCGGAAAATACTACTCTCTATCAAAAAAGAGATTATGGACCCCTGTCTATATCATTTAATGCAGATTTAAAGTATTTATTTGATGAAGGTTTGATCGATAGTCCAAAGAAGTATCATTTTAAAGTAAAAAAGAATGTTGATCTTGGATTAGATGCTAAGGAGCAAAAGACTATTGATTATGTCTTCTCTAAATATTCATATCTTTCGTATGATGTTCTGGCTGATATCTCACATAAACAAATCCCATACATGTCAGCCGATGATGGGGGAATAATTGATTACAATACAGCCTACAATTTAGTAGAAGAGTATCCTGATTATGCTAAGTAATTTTAGTAATGGAAGCAGTACCAATCTTTGCTTGTAGTGAATTTTGGAAAGATGTAAAAAGGCTGAGGAAAACAGTTCGCCCAGACTTTCTTGAGTGTCCATTTGGTGAAGAAGAGTTTGAGAAGTTATCATGTATTCAAAAGATGGAATGTATTCCTTTACTTCGCCATATCAGTACGACAATCAGGAACAAGATAAATAAGTTGGAAGAAATACCTAATAATCATAAAAATGCTACTTATCAACCATTTTTATCAATGAATTTCATTCTCTGGAAGTTAAGATGGGGTGTAGACAATCATGGTCCAGCGTATGGCTTACGAATCATGTATTGTATTCAAGATAAAAATATAGTATTTGCAAATATCAAACACAAGAAAGAGGTTAAAGATTCAGAGAATGCCTTTCAGGGAGAAACTATTGAACGTTTAAAATTTTTCTTCTCTTACGAATATAAATAGATAATAAATGGGCATATTGAATAATACAGATAGAGGTGTATGGTGGATGTTATGAAGAGGCTAATGCCTTTGTTGTTAATAGTCATTCTCCTTCCCCAAGTAGCTTTTGCGGCTTGGTGGAATCCTTTTAGTTGGTTTAGGGCTGAAGAAGGTCAGAATGATGTTCAAGAAACCAAAGATGATAGCAAGCAACCATGCTCCGCAGATGACCCAATTGGTTTATTTACAGATTGTGAAGCAGAAACGACAGATGATCCCAATGACCCACTAGGGATATTAAATGATGACTCACAAAATAAAGAAGAAAAGGTGGTTGAAAAAATTGTTACCAAAACTATTACAGTAGATAATCCAGAACTCCAAAAGAAAATAAACTCCCTTATTACAGAAAATATTACGCTCCAAACAAAGATTAACTCCCAGTCTTCTTTGGTGCAACAGTTGAATTCATGTCGAGCGGATTTAATAGAACTGAAAGGAGCGACCAAGATTAATACTGCCGATTCAGTTGTTGAAGAGAAAATAAAAGGAAGGCTGTTAGAGATTGATGAACAGATATTGCCTAAAATTGATCGTTATTTACTTGTTGCAAGTAGCGATACCATTACTTTCAATGATGGTTCTACCAGTATCAGTCTTATTCTTGAGATAAATCAATTATTAGATTCCTATAGAGTGGTAGATATAAAGATGGCTCATAAAAACTTACCTACGGATATAAAGACCTTTAAAGAAGGACAATGGCATGTCCTAGACCTCAAAAATTATTTAGTAAATTCCTACATCAAATACAGATAACACAAAACCCACTATAAAGGTGGGCCGTGTTGTCTGTGGAGGTGGCGGGAATGAGCCCGCGTCCATAAGAGGGTGTTGGACGAATCTAGCACGCTTAGACAGATTTTGGTTCTCGACCTTCGGACTAAAAATCAGACAAAACATCCGAAAATCAAAGCTCTAAGTTTGGCCCCGATATGAGCAGTATCGGGATTACAGTCCGAGAGATAAAGCGACCACTATCCTGTACCGGACGTCAGAAAAGTGAACGTTCGCTTATGCGAGCTTACGCTCGAACGTAGGCGAAAACAAAGTCGTTCGCCGTAAAATACGGAGAAACAATTGACTTTGCCCGTGCGACAATAGAGTCTGCACTTAAATTTTCTCGCAAGTTTAAAGAGTTCACGAGAGCTCTGCGTGCCACGCACAACACATTTCTTGTGTCGAAACTGACACCCCCGTATTAAAATCACAATGAACGTTTCAGGTCTCTTTCAACATCTCGTTTTTTAATCGCTTGTCGCTTATCGAATTTTTTCTTGCCGCGAGCGATGGCGATATCAAGCTTCAGAAACCTACCCTTATTATACACCGAAAGAGGGATGACTGTCAATCCTTTTATCCCTTCGGCATCTTGGAGTTGTTCCAATTCACTTTTAGTTAAGAGAAGTTTCCTTGCCCGAAGACCATCGTATTCTTTAGGCGCGTTTTTCGGCTGATAAGCGGGGATTTCCGCACCCATTAAATAAGCTTCGTTACCACGGATTGCAACAAATGTTCCTCTCAAATTCATCTTACCTTCTCGTATCGATTTAACTTCCATACCTAAAAGTTCAATACCGGCGGTAAAGCGTTCGAGCACCTCGTAGTCAAATAAGGCTTTTGAATTGTCAGCATACTTTGCCATTTAATAATAATACCCTGCTAAAGGTGGATGGGCAAAGAATGGTCATTTTTCATTTTTTCAGTATAATGCCATTATGAAAATGCCACTAAATAAGCCCAAGAAAATCATCATAACCAAACCGCCAAAAGGGGGTAGTACTCCACCCGGCCGGGCTCTTATAAAACAAGCCCTGCTCGCGCTCATCATCTTCTTTTCTTTAGTTAGTATCTACTCACTTATTTCTGATGCTTCCAAAGCCGTTGAAGAAATTTCGCTCTCTACGTTGGCTCAAGAAATATCTCTTGGTAATGTTTCAGCTATCACCATTATCGGTGATAACCTTGAGGTTACTTTTATTGATAGCGGAGTTCAGAAAAGTTCTAAGAAAGAGACTGGTACCGCCCTGACTACCACGCTCAAAAATTATGATGTTTCTCCAGATGCTCTCTCCAAAGTAAATATTGATGTGAAGAATGATCAAGGATTTATGTATTGGTTCGCTTCACTCGCTCCAATCGTATTGCCTATCGCTTTTATCGTTTTCTTTTTATGGTTTCTTTCGCGACAAGTTAAGGGCGCCGGTATGCAGGCCTTTACCTTCGGTCAATCTAAGGCACGAATGACTCATCCTGATGATAAGAGCCAGAAGGTGACTTTCAAAGATGTAGCTGGATGTAGAGAAGCTAAGGAGGAGCTTCGCGAGATAGTAGATTTTCTAAAGAATCCTAAAAAGTTTCTCGATATTGGTGCCCGTATTCCCAAAGGCATACTACTCATGGGAGCGCCGGGTACGGGTAAAACGCTCCTCGCCCGCGCGGTCGCTGGTGAGGCAGGTGTATCATTCTTCTCTATCTCCGGCTCGGAGTTTGTAGAGATGTTTGTGGGCGTGGGAGCTTCACGCGTACGTGATCTTTTCGATCTGGCAAAGAAGGCGGCGCCGGCCATTATATTTATAGACGAGATCGACGCGGTGGGTCGAGTACGAGGCACGGGAGTAGGTGGAGGTAATGATGAACGCGAGCAAACTCTTAACCAGATTTTAGTTGAACTTGATGGCTTTGAGCCGAATGAGAAAGTGATTGTGATGGCGGCCACCAATCGTCCCGACGTGCTTGATCCGGCTCTTCTGCGACCCGGACGATTCGACCGACGAGTAACTTTGGACTTGCCTGATCGTAGAGATAGGGAAGAAATTCTCTTAATCCACGCACGTCAAAAGCCGTTTGCCGAAGATGTTAATCTTGTTTTAATCGCTGAGCGGACACCCGGCTTCTCTGGGGCCGATCTCTATTCACTGATGAACGAGGCAGCGATACTGGCAGCTCGCGAAGAAAGACTCAAAGTTTCACAATTTGACCTTATCCGTTCCATAGAAAAGGTAATGCTTGGTCCGGAGAGAAAGAGTCACATTCTTTCCGAGAAAGAAAAAGAATTGACCGCTTTCCACGAAGCTGGTCACGCGGTGACCGCATCCGTCTTACCGTATGCTGACCCAGTTCATAAAATTTCTATAATTTCTCGTGGCCGCGCGGCGGGTTATGTGTTGAAGTTGCCGCTTGAAGACCGTAAACTCCAGTCCAAGAAAGAGTTTCTTGATGATATTGCGGTAGCGCTTGGTGGTTATGTGGTTGAGAAAGCTATTTTCAACGATCTGACCACCGGCCCGTCAAACGATCTCCAAGTCGCCACCGCCTTGGCGCGCGATATGGTCACGAAGTACGGTATGAGCGAGAAAATGGGCCCGATTGCGCTTGAAGGTATTGGTGGTAAACCACTATTTGGTCTGGGTATGGGGGACAAAGAATATTCGGAGAGAGTGAGTGCCGAGATTGACGCCGAAATTTCTAAAATTATGAATGACGCGATGAAAAAAGTGGAGAAAATTATCAAAGAGCACAGAAAGGTACTTGATACCATAGCTTTACGACTTATTGAAGTAGAAACTATTGAACAGAAAGAGTTTGAAGAAATATTAGTAGTGCATGGTATTCCCCTGAAGAAGAAAAAAGATATAGAGCATCAAACTTAGAATCAAAAAAGCCCCGACATGATGTCGGGGCTTTTTTGATTACATACTTCCTTGAGGGTTGCAGTTACGACAGAGTCCTTTATGACTAAAGATTTCAAAGAGGGCCGATAGGGCGACTAGGATGTAGATGACCATAGCTAATCCGCTCGGAATGTAATTACCAATTCCATAGCCCGCGGCTTCAAGACCCCAATTCAGACCTCCGATAATAAGTAAAATAAACGTTATTTTATGCATTTGTATACAATAAATTAATTATTATGACTATTGCTAACTAGCATTTATTGTACCATAGTCTTAATTCCGGAATCTCGAGAGCGGGCCATTTGCATGATGGCATCTTTCACCTTGTCGGGCCTCGGGATTTGATGAAAGACGAATTGCTTTTCGGTCCCAGCGGTCTGAACAGTAATGTCTCCATATTTTAGAACTGTTTCGATCAAGCCATTGGTATGGGTCGAGACGTCTTGTATACGGTGACCATGTAGTTCAGAAATTTGTCGATTAAAGAATCCGTGTTGGTCGCTATTGATAATACGATGATCAGTGATGGTAATGGTATTGAGCGTATACATTGTTAGAGAGTAGAAAGCCGCAAGCCAGATAATTAAGAACCAGACATTGGTTACAAACAAATATAGACTAAGTAAGCCGTGTGCCGAGAGATATGACCCAAATACGATTCCTATAACTATCGGTACGATACAGGCTAAACTGAATAAGGCAATCGGTAACAAGATAACGAAAGGGTGTCGTCGTAAAAGTAATATGACCTCCTCATTCTTTTCTTGACCTTCGAAAGAGTTGGGAGAATCTCTAAAAATTGAGAAAAGCTCTTTTATCATTGTGGTATGAACGAACTTATATTGATGTTCATAAATAGGATTATTGCTGTGCCAGAAAGTATTACCGAACCTAAGAGTAAGGCGGCCGCAAATTTTTTCGGCTGGACACCGATACCGAAACGAGTCAGATGATAGAGGGTGATGAAAGTTACTCCCCAATAAACAAAGAATATTAGTCCAGCTAAGATATTGAAAATGATTTCTAGAGGAAATATAGACATACGGTTTATATTAATAATATCACTTAAATAATAAATCACTTAGGAACAAATAAAAAGATTAGACCCGCCGTTCGCATGGCGGGTCGTCTAATAGGTGGGGTGACTGATTACGTTATGACATTCGGACGTTTGATGCGGGCTTCTAACTCTTCGAAATCCTCAATTATCCCATCTAACTCTACGGAGTCATCCTTTTTCAATATTGTGAGTTTGAGTTTCAGTGCGGTATTTCTCCGCCTCGAAAGAATTTTCGCTCGAATTGTTTGGCTGATGCTACTAATACCGCTTATCCGCTGAAAAGTCATGGCACACCTCCTTCTTTGAGTTATTCCACTGACCTCTGGATTATTGTACGTTTCTAGACTCCATTCTAGTCTACTGTGTAAAAGTGTCCACCCTCCACGATTCGAACGTGGGACCCTCGAGGTATAAGCTCGATGCTCTAACCAGCTGAGCTAAGGGCGGTTCAAAACAATATATCAGTTTCTGGCCAGCTTTCGCAAAGTTCTGCGAATCCTGAATATTTCCATATGCATGAAGGGCGCGAACCATTCGATGGAGGCGGCGAAGAACGCGCCGCCGGTAAAGAAGGTGGTCTTCTGCACCAAGTTGGAGGAGAGGCTTACGCTCAATAATCTGTTGGCATAGTAGGGCAGGAAGCCGATGGAAGTGAGGTTCGCTTTCTGCCCAGCCAGGTCGCGGAAGTATTGTTCGACTATAGTCAGCGGACAATTACCGTAATACGACCAGAGGACGACCGCGAGGATGAGCGTGCCCGCCTCCCACGGTCTGAAGCGTTTGTAGCGGAAGCTTACCAAGAGTCCTCCAAGCACCACCAGAATGATGGTAAAGTGCGTAACCGCCGTTGCGTCTGCCCAAAACGAATAATTCATATAAATAATTCTAACACAAGCCTCTCAAGACTTATTCGAAATGGATTTTGTTGGTGGAGGAGTCGAGATGTTTCTTAAGAAGCGGATATTTGGTAAGTGCGGGGTCGCTCTCGATTATTTTTGCCGCCTCTGTGCGGGCCGCTTCGACCATCTTGATATTTTTGACCGCCTCCATTCCCAAATCCGAGAGTCCCCACTGCTTGGTGCCGGCGAGGACACCCGCGCCGCGCTGGAGAAGATCGAACTCGGCTAGCTCGAAGCCGTTCTTGGCGGTTTTCAACGCTTTCAATCGCTCAACTGTTTTCGGCGATTTAGTTTCAGCGAAGACGAAGCAGTACGGCTGATGTGTGCCGCGCAGCACCCGGCCGCGCAGCTGGTGGAGTTGGGCCAGGCCGAAGCGCTCGGCGCCCTCAATGATGATGAGCGAGGCGTTCTCGACGTTTACTCCCACTTCGACGACGGAGGTGGCGACCAGAATGCTGGTCTTATATGCCTTAAAGTCCAGCATAACCCTCTCTTTTGCTGCCGGGGGCATTTTGCTGTGTAGAATGGTGATTTCATATTCGGGAAAAATATCTTTCTTCAACCTCTGGGCTTCGGCTTTGACCGATTTGGCGAGCACGGCCAGTTCTTTGGTGGGGTCCGGTTCATCGATGCGGGGGCAGATGACATAAAGTTGTCTACCCGACGCCATTTCCTCCTCGATTTTCTGGTAGGCGGCGGGCCGGCCCTCGGGCGTGATGATTTCGGTGATTATTTTTTTGCGGCCGGCCGGCATTTCATCGAGGAGAGTAAGGTCGAGGTCGCCGTAGAGAGTGAGAGCGAGTGTTCTGGGTATGGGGGTGGCGGTCATGGAAAGAAGGTGCGGCGTTAATTCATTCTTGTTCACCAATTTCTGCCTCTGGGCGGTGCCGAAGCGGTGCTGTTCGTCGACGATGACGAGGGCCAGGTGTTTAAATTTCACAGACTTCTGAATCAGGGCATGAGTGCCGATTAGAATACTTATTTCACCGCTCGAGACCCACTTGAGCAGTTGGGCCCGGGAAATGTCGGTCCAGCCGTCCGGATTGACCTTCGAGGGGAACTTGCGGCAACCGCTCCCGGTAATGAGCGCTACGTTAATAGGCAGGTGTTTGAAATATTTGATGAAAGATTCGAAATGCTGCTGGGCCAAGATTTCGGTCGGGGCCATGTAGGCGGTTTGCAGGGTGCCGAAGTCCTGGCCTTTGGGCCTTGAGGT
>JAUSDP010000066.1 GCA_030650605.1 bacterium | reverse complement strand
GAAAGGTCTACAAGTTCAGTGCCGCCACCCGAGTTAAGCTGTGTCGCCTTAAAGTCCCACTTGGACATTCTTTTCGTCTTTCATTTTTCAGGTACTGGCTACAGCCTAGCTTAGGCTGGGGCTTTTGTAAACTGGAGGTTCTATCGTTCAAATTTATGACCTCTTAAAATCGGCCCGAAGAGACAGCACGCCCAACGCTAAAAAGAGTAACGCCTCTAGCTAGTTCTGCTTTTGAACGGCCCCGATGAGCGCTATCTCTAGTCATAGATAATAATTCTGTTATACCGAAGCTGACGGCGGATTCATACCAGGACGTCGGTTAGAAAACAATCTTTGAAGACCTACGCCAATCCAATATAGCAAAACTATGTTAGTTATGATTGGCAAGAGAACCCAGATATACAAAAAAAATGAGAATAAAGGATTACTTTCACTAAGCGTGATATTGAAATAAATAAGAAGAAAACTCCATGGAAACCCCAAAACAATTGCAATAAAACTTTCTCCGAAGAGTCCTTGTGTAACTATCAAGTATGCACTCATCAACAGATAGAGAGCTGAAAGCGCTAATCCGACTTTTGATTTAGGTAACTTCATTCTTTTTCTTTAATACAAAGGGTCTAACGTCCCACTTGGGTGAAAAAATTATCCTTATTTACTTGATGATTTTACCGGCGGTGTCTGTTTGAAAATATCCGAACGGAACTGGCTGGGCTCGGCGGGCGGAATTCCCCCCACATCCCCCTTCCGCCCGCCCCGCCTTGCCTGCCCGACCGAAACTCTTGAGTGAAGACGGGAACCGGAGCGGAAAGGCAAACTGCCAAAGAACCTGTCAAAAATGTCGGCTCGAACTTTATGAAGGCCAAAAGCGGGCTTTTCTTGAATAAAATCAAAAAAATTGTTATCATAATCTTATAGGTAATATTGTAGCATACTTTTATACTATCAAAATTTGGATACTATGGCAACAATCGGCGAAAACATAAAGAGAATAAGAGCAAGGCAAGGAATAACACAGGACGACCTTGCTAAAAAGACGGGTATAAAATATTCCACACTTGCTAAGATTGAAGGCGATTTTGTAACGAAGCCGGGCGTCCAGATGATTGCCAAAATCGCCAAAGTGCTTGGCGTTTCTATGGAAGACTTATTGAAATGAATATGGAATTTTTCAAAAAACATTGGTTGAAAATTTTATTGGTTATAGCTTCGATTACGGTGGTTTTCGTTGGAGCCATGCTTATCTTAAATACGGAAAACCAAACACGGAACGAAGAAAAATCTAAACAAGATATATCGTCGGAGAGCCCCGATCTGGATGAACCACCCTTAAAATTAAAAAGTATTGGAATAGACTTTGAAGATTTTAAATTTACAAAAGCCAAACTACAATTTGGCAGACTTTTTATGGGTTATGGTTTTTATATTCCAGCTGGAAATGATAATCCTGCGAAATATAATCCTCAACCTACATTTGTAGTTCCTCTTGGTACACCTGTTAGGGCTATAGTTGATGGGGTTGTTGCGGACATGCCAACCCTTTGGAGCGGGGACATTTCTGTTCGGATTACTGAAAATGGCAAGTTAGAAAAGTGGAGTTATGAAACAGAACATCTTATCAACCCTAAAGTTAAAGTAGGTGATCGGGTGAGCGCAGGGCAGATACTGGGGGAGGTTAGTGATTTTAATCATGGAGCACCTGCTGGATTTGGCACTGTAGAAATTGGTATTGGAATAGGTGGCAATCCGCCGCATCATATTTGTCCATTTGCTTATCTTGATGACTCAATAAAAGATGAAACTTTTACCAAAATGAATGCTCTGTTTAGGTCTTGGGAAGAATATATAGGCGATACGACACTTTATGATGAATCTGCGCTGATTCCCGGTTGTTTAACCTTAGATCTAATCGAGGGGTAAACTTATGCCTCCAAAGAAAAACTTTATGATATACTATCTTTATGAATAAAAATATAATGCTCGGCATTTTAATCGGTTTTATTCTTACCGCCATTTTAGTTGGAGTAGGCGGCTTTCTTGTGTATCGAAAAATGAATAACTCAAATCAGCCAGTTGGTGGTTCCTTAACTGCACCGAGTGGTAATTGCCCACTGGCCAGTGGCGAAACAGCTTTTGGTGGCAAGGTTTCCAGTTATTCCCCTCCTGATCACCCCGATTACAAACAGTACATTTTGCAATCCGCAGATGATCAAACCGTTTATTTGATTACTACCCCTGCTCAAGAATCGGTTTTGCAGAGCAAGATGGGCATAGATATTCAAATCAACGGTAAGCCTGCCACACCCGGGTCTTGGTCTGGTGGGGTAAAAGTTGCCACCATCTGCCCTTAGTTACTATCTCTCTGGTTTTAGAATTTGCCGCCAAAGAAAAACTTGAAATCGTC
>JAUSDP010000051.1 GCA_030650605.1 bacterium | reverse complement strand
ATGAATGGGACCAAGAAGAGTCCTATAAAGATTGGGTACTTTAAAGTTTGTTTATTCATAACCGTTATCGTACCATGATAGCAATATATGAGAGAATTGCGCAATCATGCCTACGTCTGGCTCCGTCGAAGTGAGAGCTTTTTCAAGACGGACATGGTCTATCTGGCCAAAGGCGGATTTTGGCTCTCAATTAGTCAGGGTGCCGCCATGCTCGCAGGTTTTTTTGTTTCCATTGCTTTTGCAAATCTTTTTTCAAAAGAGTTATTCGGTACCTATAAATTCATTCTATCAATGGTGGGAGTCGTGGGTATATTTTCTTTGGCTGGAATGGGTACAGCAGTCGCCCAAGCAGTTGCGCGAGGTAATGGAGGCTCACTACAACAAGGCTTTCGCATTAACTTAAAGTGGAGCATTGGGATGTTATTGAGTGGACTAGCTCTTAGTATTTACTATTATATAAAGGGCAATATACTTTTATCATTCTCGTTTCTGTTAGCGGGAACCCTATCTCCCCTTACTCTAAGCGCCGGTCTCTACGCTGCATACCTCTTGGGTAAAAAGGATTTCAAGAGAAACTCGTTCTATAGCGTAATTAGAAATGTCGTGCCAGCCGCCGCTCTTATCCTGACACTTCTACTGACCCGTAGTCTTCCAGCCATCATTACCGTCTACTTCTTTGCTGGAGTTCTTGTTTCTCTATTCCTCTACTATCGAACCACCTTGGTTTATCAACACGAAAACAAGCAAGAGGACCCTGGGCTTATTTCCTATAGTGGGCACCTGAGCATGATGGAAATTATCGGAAGTATCTCAAACTACCTCGACAAGATTCTTATTTTTCACTATCTTGGCGCGGCTCCTTTAGCTATCTATGCATTCGCCATTGCTCCTGTTGAACAACTTCAGGGGGGGAAGAAAATGCTCAGCTCATTAATCTCGCCAAAATTAAATGCAAGACCATTTGAGGAATTACAAAAATCTGGCCCACGCAAGGCTCTACTACTCACCATCTACGCTCTCGGCTTGGCTCTATTATGGGTAATTACCGCTCCCTACTTTTACAAATTCCTCTTTCCCCAATATATTGATTCAGTCTTCTACTCACAAGTTTATTCTCTCACCCTCCTGGCAGTATCTGGTACTATCTTCAACGAAACTCTTGTGGCTCATAAAAAGAAAAAAGAGCTATATCTACATCGGACTATTATACCTGTTGTTAAGATAGTACTTTTCCTTATCCTGCTTCCGTTGTTTGGTCTAATGGGCCTCATCGTAACACATATCATCATTAGATCATTTAGTGCCGTTTTGGGTTATTATTTTGTCAGTCATCCCATTAGAAATCAGTAAAAGAAGCTCGGCAAATGAGTTCGCTTGGAAATCAGCTTGCAGAGTAACATTATTAGAATATCCTATCACTTTCATCGAACAAGCCCTGGCAGCTTCAATGTCAGAATTACTATCCCCTATGTATATGCATTCATGCGGCCCATGTCCCAGTCGTTCGGAGGCTAGCAAAAGAGGTTCCGGATGGGGTTTGTGGTTGTTAGTATCTTCACTTGTAATGACGGTTTTTAAAAACTTGCCTAATCCTGAATAATCAAGATACTCATCCGTTGTTTTTCTAGACTTACTTGTTACTATAGCCAATGAATACAAGCTGGATAATTCTTGGACCACTTCTTTGACACCATCAGCAGTCTTCATCAAGTGGTGCGGGTAAGGAACATTTTCCGAGATACTCAATACTCGTTCAAGTTCGTCACTTGAATCAGAGTCAATGAGAATTTTTAGAGCATGAGAACGTGGTAAGTGAAAAACATTCTGTATTTCCGCTTGTGACGGAGCCTGATACCCTGAAGCAACAAGAACATCCTGTAGAAATTTCGTAACTGCATCAAAAGAGTCGACAAGCACCCCATCAAGGTCGAAAATAACTGCCTTCAACATCAGAATTTAATAGGATTCCATATCTTGGATATCCAGCATCCCGACAGGCTTGCCCTTTTTTGTCACAAGAATCGTATCTACTTTAGTCTCTTTAAATAGCTGAACTGCTACCCCAAGAAGGTCATCATACTCAACAGAAATAAGCGGTTTGTAATCAAATTTATCCAAACTCTTCAATAAGATATTTTTATCCTTCAAACTAAGTTGTCGACGTAAATCACCATCAGTAAAAATACCTCGTACGGAGCCATTCTTATTAATAACTGTTATGGCACCGAAGCCATAGTTAGTCATTTTTATAAGAGCATCAATTAATTTAGTTTCTGCAGAAACCAGTGGGTTTGTTTTTCTTATTAAGTCTCCCACTTTTGTAGTTGTAAGTTTAGTATCTCTTACAAACTGCTGAATACCAACCGTTGTAAAGTTATTTTCAGTTAAAGAAACGAGAATTTTATATGGAACCGTAATAGCGTGAACCCCAAGAGTTACAGCATTGCGCACATGTTCAATATGGCGCACTGAAGAAAACATCACTTTGGTCTTATAGCTATATTCTTTTATCGCTTTTACGCACTTTTCAACAAGATCCAGAGCATCGTGGCCTTGATCTTGAAGTCGTCCTACAAGTGGACACACATAAGTGGCGCCAGCATGCATAGCCATATAGGCTTGTTGGAGAGTGTAGACTAGATGGATATTAACCATAAGACCTTCTTCATTGAGCATTTTACACGCTCGAATACCTTCGAGTGATACAGGAATTTTAAAAACAGTTTTTTTAGGGTTAAGACCAAGTTTCAATAATCGATGCGTTTCCTTTGTAATTTCTTCCGCAGTTTCCCCCAGAGCTTCAATCTGAAGGATGGGAACTATCTTAGAGAGTTTCTTAATGGTTCCGTCAACATCCATAACACCCTCTCTTTGCATAAAGGTTGGAGTGGTTGTAAGTCCATCTAAAATACCCAGCTTGAAGGCCCCCTCAATCTCCTTTAGGTTTGCCGAATCAAGATAAAGTTCCATGTGGAAAAAGATTACTCTTTTTCCACAAATAAATCAACCTTTTTTAAATCCTCTGGCGTGTCAACAGAAAAACTCTCATGTGGAGTTTCTTGCCCTGTAATAACATAGCCATTTTCAATCCAACGGAGTTGTTCGAGCTTCTCAGCAATCTCGAGTGGGCTCTGTTCGAGGCGAGCAATTTTTTTAAGTACCCCAAAGCGATATCCATATATACCAACTTGCTTATGATGCATTCCAGAAGCTAGCCAACTCTTTTGGTCAACATCGCGAAGATAAGGAATGGGCACTCGACTAAAATATATAATTTCTCCTTGTTTATTAAGAATTACTTTGGCTGTACCATTGCTAAAAAGATCAGACTCCGAAGTAATAGACTTATATAAAGTGACAATTTCAGCTTCTGCTTGTTCCTTAAAGCGTCCTTTGATTAATGCGATTGATTCTGGGTGAATATAAGGCTCATCACCTTGAACATTAATAACAACATCTTGGTCAGCCAAATTAAACTCTTCTTGAAGTTTTTCTGCTGCCTCAAGACAACAATCAGTTCCGGTAAGATGCTTGCCAGAAGTCGTCAATACTCTCCCTCCAAAAGATTTGATGTTTTGTACTATTTGTTCATCTGCAGTAGCTACAGTCACATAGTCAAGGTCGGGAACTTTAAGAGCCTGTTCGTACGTCCGCTGAATCATAGTCTTACCGCGAATATCGACAAGAAGCTTGCCTGGGAAACGAGTTGAGGCAAGGCGAGCTGGTATAATAACGACCGTCTTCATTTTCGGCTAGAGACTTCGATTTCGTGGAGCTCAATTAACGGCTTCAGAAATTCTTCCAACTCATGGACGTCCAGTTGAGAAGCCGCGTCACATAAAGCCTCTCGAGGGTTAGGATGGGTCTCAATGAATAGTCCGTCCACTCCACTAGCTACACCCGCTCGGCCTAACACATTGAGAAATTCCCTCATTCCACCCCTAGGATCAGCGCTGGGAATACCGTATTTGCGCACACAGTGTGTTATATCGAAGATGACCGGATAGCCTATGTTGCGCAGATGATAGAAACTCCGAGGGTCAAGAATTAAATCGTTATAACCAAACACGTAACCACGCTCCGTAAGCAAGATATTGCTATTGCCAAAATCGGCACATTTCTTGACAGGATACTTCATATTTTCCGGAGCTAGAAACTGTCCATGTTTAATATTCACAACTCTCCCCGTCTCAGCTGCCGCCTTTATCAAATCCGTTTGCATGCATAAATAAGCTGGGATTTGCAATACATCAATTACTTCCGCGGCAATAGCAGCTTGTTCGGGATGATGGATATCCGTCAAAAGCGGAAAACCGAATTGATCTTTAATTTTCTGTAAGACCTTCATACCACCTTCCAAACCCGGACCAGTATAATAACTTGCGTCACTGCGATTGTCTTTTTGGAATGAGGACTTGAAGATAATATCTATATTCAGTTTTTCTGAGACTCTCGTGAGCTCCTCAGCTGTCTTTTTCATAATCGACTCCTCCTCAATGACGCAGGGACCTGCAATAAGAAAAAGTTTGTCGCCACCGCATGGTATATTGCCAACATTAACTATTTTTGTCATAATTTCTTTTACCAATCTAATACTAGCACACCTTACATACTGATCAATCGCTCGACCTCATCGACAACCCAGGCACTGCCGTTTTTATGTGGATCGCCAAAATATTGCTCACGGAGATCTATAAGAAATTTTTGAGGAATAGTATGAACATTTTTTATTTGCTTGATAAGCTCTTCAGGATTAAGAGCCCAAAAAGGCTGGCGTTCAGCTGATTGAGTCATGCCAAAATAATCACCCCATTTATGCGTACTTAAAAAAATGGGAACTTTTAGTTGAAGGAGGGCTTCAAGAACAGCGGTGCTATAACAGCCAACAATCACATCACTATTTTGAATAGCTTCCTGAATACTATCTTTATCAATTCGTAAATTGTGTTTTTCAAAAACATCCGATTCGTGCTCTAAAAGCCAATTTTCAAATCTATCTCTGACAGGCCGGAATTTTATTGCTAATTTGATATCAGGTTGTTCAAGCAACTTGTGAAGATATGGCATTACTTCAAGCGGGGCCGCTGCCTGTTCAGCTATAAAAAGCACCCTGACTTTCCCTGTATTATTAGTTGTTGGTGGTTGGTTGTTAGACGTTGTCACCACCAGTGGCCTCATCGGACCAGAGACATAAAGCTGTTCAGGTTTATAAGCATCGCTTTCTTTGATGTAATGGGCCTTCCACCACTCACTCCAAAGCCCATATTTATCAACGGAAAACATCTTTTTCCCATCAAAACCTGTCATAAAATCGTAGGGTGTAGAATAGCGAGAAGCCACGCCGTGCAAGATACCAATAGTCGGTATAGAGTTGAGTTTAGAACCCAAAACAGCGTGGAAATTGCGCTCCGTAGCAGCTGGGATAAAGGCTACTTTGACACTGATGGTATATAAAATCCATTTCATAATCCGTATAGTCCAGATCTCATCATATGCACCCATGAGATAGTAGGTGGTCACTAGAAATTTGAAGCGCGCTTCCGGTTCTCTCTTAGAGGTAAGGGTCAGAGTGCCTAATTTCCTCTTGGCCCGGTGACGTCCGCCAGAGAGAATGCTTACAAACTGTCCGACAAAAGCCACTGCCTCGGAGTAAATCACGGGACGATTTCTGATGAATGCATGTTGTAATACTGTTTTCCAAGATTCCAAGCTTCTGATAAATTCAACAAAAGGAAGATTTCTTTGGCGCAATTCTTGATAAATAAACTTCATTCTAGAATCGTAGTCTTGGGATTTTTCGAACTTATCGCCAATAAATACCATGAGACGATGTTTCCTAATTACCAAGACCAGTAGGGACAGGAGAGTTATGAGAATTTGGAGAAGGATGCCCAAAGGGATAAAAGGGAGAGTCTTAAACCCAGGTTCACGAAGTATGTTGACTTCACATTCATACGCTTGGAGATAGCATAAAAAAAGACTCTTATAAGGTGGTCGGTAAAAAGACACTTGGTGAAAATTTTTAAGATACTCAAGTAATCTTTTGTATTGGGTATACGGGAGACAGAAATAATAAAAAAGGCCGTCGTAATGCATCCACCATAGATCAAAACCATGATAGACAAAAGACTTCGTAATACAAGACCCGTCATCAAAAGATAGTTTCGGAAGTTCTTCGAGTAGCCTGCCCGCTTCGTAAACACTGCCTGGATCTATCAGTTTCGCAAGTTCTTCTCCGAAGATCACCTCACCATATTGGCTTAAGTTCCTCTTTGGTAACTCTTCACCGAAAACAACAAGTATTGAGCTTTTTGATTGTGGAGCCATCTTTTACGTTTTTTTTCTTGCCACAATGACATGGCCTACGGTATCTTCAGTTACAAATAGTTTATCCAGCTGTTCGGCGATCAATTCAAATACCCTATTTACTTTGCCGAGAGCCAGGCGGACTTTTTTTAAAAATTTTGTATTTAAATCTATATTTCTCCTGATCAAATACAAAATCGCGGTAAATATTCCACCTTGTTTATGTAGTTCAATCAATTCCAAGTTGGATTTATCGCACAACAGTCGATAGGTATCTGGACTAAATCTCCAATAATCTTTTGGTTCTTTATGATAGGCGCTAATCCATCCAGATGCAATAATGGCATGACCACCAGTCTTTAGGATTCTTGAGATTTCTTTCATTAAGGCGAAAGGATCTTCGACATGCTCTAATACCTCGGTGCAAACAACCGTGTCAAATGAATTATCCTCAAAAGGCATACTAAGAATATTGGAAACTACATCCGGGCTTATGTCGTTGAGACCAAATTGGTAATCCGAAGACATGTTGTCTACCGTGATATAACTCTCTGCGTATTTTTTTATGTAATTTTTGTATTTGGCGCGACCAGCACCAACATCGACGGTTTTGCCAGAACAGTATTTCGGTAAAATATTTTTCAAAACCTCTCTGGTGTAACTTTTTGGGTCTCTCATTTTTTAATCAGTTCTTGATAACAAGAAAGGAGCTCGGAAATCTTAACATCCATATTAAAGTCAGTTTTTACTCTCTCGAAGCCAGCCTTACCAAACTCTTCTGCTTTTTTTGGATTCTTGAGTAAATCTATCACTTTCTC